>JACCSN010000943.1 GCA_013812985.1 Hyphomicrobiales bacterium
TGGGCCATTCGTACATCGTCTACGCGCCGCTGCTGCATGGCTGCGCGACGGTCCTCTACGAAGGCAAGCCGGTCGGCACGCCGGACGCCGGCGCCTTCTGGCGGGTGATCGCGGAGCATGAGGTCGCCGCGCTGTTCACCGCGCCCACTGCCTTCCGCGCCATCAAGAAGGATGACCCGGAGGGGACGCTCATCCCGCGCTACGACCTCAGCCGCTTCCGCATGCTCTTCCTCGCCGGCGAGCGCGCCGACCCCGACACCATCCAATGGGCGGAGCGGCACCTGGGCGTCCCCGTCGTCGACCATTGGTGGCAGACGGAGACGGGGTGGTCGATCACCGCCAACCCGGCCGGTCTCGGGCTGCTGCCGGTCAAATACGGCTCGCCGGGCGTGCCGATGCCGGGCTACGAGATGGACATCCTGGACGACGCGGGCAAGCCGGCCGCGCCCGGCGTTCTCGGCAACATCGTGGCAAAACTGCCGCTGCCGCCGGGGTCGCTGCCGACCCTGTGGAACGCCGACGCGCGCTTCCGGGAAAGCTACCTCGCCGACTTCCCCGGCTTCTACAAGACGGCCGACGCCGGTTTTCGCGACTCTGACGGCTATCTCTTCGTCATGTCCCGCACCGACGACATCATCAACGTCGCCGGCCACCGGCTGTCGACCGGCGCGATGGAGGAGGTTCTCTCCGCCCATCCCGATGTGGCCGAATGCGCCGTCATCGGCGTGGCGGACGCGCTGAAGGGGCAGGTGCCGTGCGGCTTCGTGGTGCTGAAATCCGGCAAGGCGCGGGGAGAGGGGGAGCTGGAGCGCGAATGCGTCGAGCGGGTGCGGGCGGAGATCGGTCCGGTGGCGGCGTTCCGGACGGTGCACATCGTCAAGCGGCTGCCGAAGACCCGCTCCGGCAAGATTCTCCGCGCTACCATGCGGCGGGTTGCGGAGGGGGAGGCGGTGGAGGCGCCGGCGACGATCGACGATCCGGCGATTCTGGACGAGATCAGGGCGGTGCTGACGCGGTAGTGGCTTGGTCCGATCGATGCCCGTGCGCCGGACCCGGACGAGAGCGTGAAAGCGGAGACTGCGATGAAAAGATTTCTGGCGGCCGTGGCAATCGGCGCGATCGGCATGGCGTCGTGGTCCGCCGCGGACGCGCTGACATTTGATGTCCGGAACACGGAGGATAGCGGGGCCGGCTCGCTCCGGCAGGCGGTTCTCGACGCCAACGCCGCCGCCGGCCCGGACGCCATCGGCTTCGACGCCGGATTGGATGGCCAGACGATCGTGCTGACAAGCGGGCCGCTCGAGATCCGCGACAGCCTCGACGTGTCCGGTCCGGGACCGGACAAGCTGGTGATCCGGAGCGGCGACCCGGAGGCCGACCTCGTCAAGATCGGCGGCAACGGGATCTCGGTCGCGCTCACCGCCATTGCCTTGGAAGGCGGCGAGGACGGCATCCAGATCAACTCCGGCAGCAACGGCTGCACCGTCGCGCTCACCAATGTCAGGGTCGCGCGGCAGCTTTCCGACGATGCCGTTTCCATCAGCGGAACCCTCAACCGGGTGACGATCAGCGACAGCGTCCTGGAGGGGAGCGAGGACAACATCTCGGTGGAGGGCGACAGGAACGCGCTTTCCGTCGTCGGCAGCACGGTGGCGGCGGCCAAGCAGGACGGCATCGAGGTCGAGGGCGACGGCAACGTATTGGCGGTCGAGAACAGCACGGTCAGCAACAATGGCGAGGACCCGGCCTCGCCGAACGACGGGATCGACGTCGACGGCAGCCGGAACATCGTCAGGCTGACCCAAATCACCAGCAGCGGTAATGGCGAGGACGGGCTCGACATCGAAGGCCCCGGCAACCGGGTGACGATCCATGGAGCGACGATCGCCTTCAACGGCCGCGACGGCATCAAGGTCCAGGACCCGACCGCCACGTCGACGCTCGTCATCGGCGGCAGCCTCGTGGCGGAGAACGAGGGGCCGGATGTCGACGGCGGCGTCGCCAGCATCGGCTACAACCTGATCGGGGATGGGACCGGGAGCAGCGGCTTCGGCGCGCCGGGCGATCAGGTCGGCGCCGCCGATAAACCGATCGAC
>JACCSN010000949.1 GCA_013812985.1 Hyphomicrobiales bacterium
GCCCGCGACCGTGGCGGGGCAGGAAGCGGAGGGACAATCCGTCCAGCTCGGCGAAGAGGATTTCGTCGGATGGCTCTCCCCAGGGGCTCTCGATCCGCCGCCATTCGGGCCGCTCGAGCCCGGGCAGCTCGTACAGCCCCGAACCGCCGATGATCCCGAGAACCGCCTTTGACATAATGCCCCTCTCGCCGCTCGATCCCCCTCCACCCTGATCGGTGCGGGCAAGTCCCGATTATGCCACATCCCGCCACCAGGTCGACGCAATCTGGGCCGCCCGGTCATGGACGAGGCCCAGCCGCCAAGGCTATGGTTGGGGCTGAACCTCCAATGGTTGCCCGGCGATGACGCCAACAGAGCAATCACCGCCGATCCGGACTGCGTTGCCGCCAGACGGCGTTGAGATCGTCAGGTGGACATGTGCCCCCGCGCTTGCGGATGCGGTCACCGGCATCTCCGGCTACCGCGAACTTGCGCCGGGCCATTATCGGCAGCGCCAGCCGGCGTCCCTCGTCGCCCCGATCGTCATCAGCTTCGGCACGCCGTTCGGGATCGGTCTTGGGCGCGCCCCCGGCCACAATGACCGCTACGGCACGTTCGCCGCCGGACTGAGCGACCGCCCAGTGATCATCGACAGTTTCGGCATGTCTCACTGTCTCCAGATTGACTTCACGCCCGCAGGAGCGCGCCGCTTCTTTTGCCTCCCGATGAGCGAGCTCGCCAACCGCCTGGCCCCTCTTGACGACCTGCTCGGAAGCCAGGCGGTGGAGTTCCGCGACCGGCTGGGCGAAATGACCGCTTGGCGGGACCGGTTTGCACTGGTCGAGACGCTGATCAACGCGCGGCTCGAGGCAAGCATGCCGGCGTGGCCCGGCGTATCGTGGGCTTTTCGGAAACTGCTCGAAACGCGAGGCGAGATGCGCATCGGAACGCTTGCCGAGCGCCTCGATTGCAGCCGCAAGCACCTGATCGGCAAGTTCCACGAAGAGATCGGCCTGCGGCCGAAAACCGTGGCGCGCATCATCCGCTTCAGTCACGCGCTGACGATCGCGAGGAGCGGCGCGGAAGGCGGCTGGGCCGATGTCGCGGCCGCCTGCGGCTATGCCGACCAGGCGCACCTATCCCGCGAATTCCGGGAACTTGCCGGCGAAACGCCGTCAGCCTGGCGGGCCCGCTCCGCCTGAGTGGGCCGCCCGGTAACATTTGTTCAAGACGCCTCCCCGGTACCCGGTCAGAGTAATGAGATCGAAACGCCAAACCGGGGAGAGAACCCATGCCAGCAATCACCGCCACCGAAGCTCCGCGAATCTTTCCGACGTTCCGCTACCGCGACGCCGCCCGCATGATCGACTGGCTGGTCGAGGCCTTCGGCTTCGCTGTC
Organism: Hyphomicrobiales bacterium; assembly: GCA_013812985.1. The sequence goes on from JACCSN010000949.1 coordinate 1,379, forward strand.
CACACCCGCTATCCCAACAATGACGGCTCGGTCGTTCATGCGCAGCTTTTCCTCGGCTCTTCGATGATCATGCTCGGCAGTGTGCGCGGCGACGGCTACGGGGCCATGGTGGGCGAACCCGGCGAGAACGGCGGCAAGTCGGTCTATGTCGCGGTCGAGGATACCGACGCCGCCTACGAGAAGGCGAAGGCCGCCGGGGCGACGATCCTGGAGGCGCCAGTCAATCGCGACTATGGCAGCCGCGATTTCATTTGCCGCGATCCGGAGGGCAATGTCTGGTCGTTCGGGACATATTGGCCGAAAGCCGGCGAGCCCGCGGCGTAGGGGTGCTCGGAGACGACCAGAGGCCGGTGGAGACGATGGAGGCCCGGCCTCGGAGTTGAACCGAGGCTGTCCGGCATTGCACTACCGGCGGGTGGCCGCTCCCCCACCGGGCCATGTCCAATCGTTTCGCTCACACGCCGGTGATAGTTCACGAGATTCCTCACCGGGCGGTTAATCGCAGCGGCCTGTGCAAAGCCGTTCGACCGGGCTAGACCGCTGACCGCCTACGAGAGTTTTGTTCTTTGCTTGATGACTTCCTTCTCCGCGCCTTGCTGGCCGGGGCCGCGGTGGCGCTGGCGGCCGGGCCGCTCGGCTGCGTGGTCGTCTGGCGGAGGATGTCCTATTTCGGCGACACGATCGCGCACGGCGCCTTGCCCGGCGTGGCGCTCGGTATCGCGCTCGGCTTCAACCCGGTCGTCGGCGTGCTTGGCGTCGCGGTCCTCGTGGCGCTGGCGGCGCTCTACTTCCGGCGCGGCAGGCGCCTCCCCAACGACGCCATTCTCGGCATGCTCTCCCATTCGGCGCTGTCGATCGGCCTCATCGGCCTCACGTTCATGGGCGGGGTGCGCGTCGACCTGACGGCGCTTCTCTTCGGCGACATCCTCGCCATCTCCTGGAGCGAGGTCTGGGCAACCTTCGCGGGATCGGCGCTCGTGCTGGCGCTGCTTCTCGTCATTTGGCGAAAGCTGGTGGCGGCCACCGTGGACGAAGATCTGGCGCGCGCCGAAGGCGTGCCGGTCACGGGCGTTTCGGTGGCCTTCATGCTGCTCGTCGCCGGCGTCGTCGCGCTGTCCATGAAGATCGTCGGCGTGCTCCTGGTCACCGCGCTCCTCGTCATCCCGGCGGTGACAGCCCGGCGCCTCGCCCGTTCGCCGGAAGGGATGGCGGCGCTCGCGCCTATAATCGGCGTGGGCGGGGTGGCGGCCGGACTCGCGCTCTCCAGCTTCGCCGATACGCCTTCGGGGCCGAGCATCGTCGTGGCGGAATTCGGCTTCTTCCTCGCCGCCACGATCCGGTCACGCCTGCGAGGCGACGGCTGAGTTTGGCCCTCCGCGACGACGCTCGCCGCGTCGCGCGTCGGCGCGGCTTTTTCCACCGGCGCGATCGTCGGGCGAGATCGCTGCCCAAAGCGGCGTTTCGGAAGCGACCGTCCGCACGCAGGCGAAGCGCCTCCTAGCCAAGACCGGCGCGGAAGGTCAGCGGGAATTCGTCGCCATGCTGGGTCTGCTGCCGCCGGTGAACGGCTTCGCCGCCGAGGCTGCTGGTTAGGCGGCTTCTACAATGTTTTCGGGCCTGTCGAAATACTTGAAGGGGCTGCCGGGAGAGTCTCCGGACTGGTGAATTGGACCGACACGCCGGCGCTGATGGCTTTCCGCGCGACGATCTCCGCGATCTGCCTCAGCGCAAGATTGCAATCCGGGTTCTCCGAGCGCAACTTATGGGCCGCCTCACCAGTCCGTAATACACATCCGCTCTCTCGGGCACGTTCCACTGCCCGCGTCACGGCTGACTCAAAATCTTCTTGTTCGTCTTTCATGCGAAATCTCCGGACAAAGCTTCAAGGCAACAGATTTTTAACTGTGTTTAGAGCTGGCGTCTCTCGGTTAAAATCCCATTAAACATGACCGAGCGTAATCTGCCCGTATGATCAACGACAGCTTACGAGTGGCGCTCCTATCGGTTACGCTGGAGGGCTCCACGCCGCACCGCCGGCGCGCCGCCCTGATCCTCCTGGATCTGGCCGGCTCCAGCGCCGCGCCGGATTTCGGCCCGCGCCGCATCGCTGCGGTCCGGTCGGAGGCCGGTCCCGCCGTAGCGGCGGAGATCCAGGCGTTGATCGAAGAACTGGGGGTCGCCAGGGTGGCCGAGGGCGTCTAGTCCGGTTCGCTCGAGGGCGGGCCGCGGCGCATCGCGCGGCAGCGCTCCACCAAGCCTCGTGTCGAGCTGTCCAGATCTTCGGCGGAGGCTCCGTCCCGAACCACGGGCAGCAGGCGGGTCGCCAGCGCCTTGCCAAGCTCCACGCCCCATTGATCGAACGAATTGATGTCCCAGATGGCGCCCTGGACGAAGACCTTGTGCTCGTACAGCGCGATCAGCATCCCGAGCATATGCGGGTCGAGGCGGCGATAGAGCAAGGTGTTGGTCGGCCGGTTGCCTGGGAAGACCTTGTGCAGGAGAAGCTTTTCCAGGGCCTCCCCGGAAAGCCCGGCCTGCGTGAGCTCCTCGCGCACCTCCGCTTCCGTCTTGCCGAACGCCAGCGCCTCGGACTGCGCGAAGCAGTTGGCCAACAGCTTGGCATGGTGGTCGCCCATCTCCTCCCGCGGCTCGGCGGCGGCGAGGAAATCCGCGGGCACGATTTCCGTGCCCTGATGAAGCAGCTGGAAGAAGGCGTGCTGGCCATTTGTTCCGGGCTCTCCCCAGACGACCGGGCCGGTTCGGTATTCCACCAGGCGCGACTGCCGCGTCACCCGCTTGCCGTTCGATTCCATGTCGAGCTGCTGCAAGTGAGCCGCGAAGCGCAAGAGCCGCTGGT
>JACCSN010000953.1 GCA_013812985.1 Hyphomicrobiales bacterium
TCCGTAGCCTTGGGACTCATCGCCCCTGATGAATCATCAATCACCACACCCCGAAAGCAGGTACTAGCCCTCGCGTTTAGCCGAAAGAGTGTTTGGAGAGCTGTCGACAGAACATGCGCAAACGCGAACGAAAGCGACCGGTGTAAGCAGATTTCAATGACGCCGGCGGCTTCGATGTGTGCCAGCGCTCCCCGAGTTTGCGCCGTCAACGAACGCCTTGGGCCGACAGACGGCAAATACTCGCGTCGACGCTCAGGTCTTTGCGTCGGGGATCGACAAAGCTTCCCTATTTTCTGCGACGCAAAATGGCCGGAGATTTATGGTTCGCGTTCGAGACTGGACAACTGGTGACCGCCGCCTTGCATAGCTCCACGAGCCTGCTACACTCGTGCTACATGTCGGGTCTAAACACCAAGTGAAATCAATAACCTGAGCCAGCAGGCGCCGCCTCCCGTAGGGCGCACCAGCTTGCCGGAGGCTGAAGCGGCGAAGCCTTCTGCCGCGAGACCTCTTCGGCCCAAGCTTGTCCGAGAGCGGTTTTTGCGAATGGTTGCCCCTCCTCCCGAGATCGTCGAGCTGAACGGCGTCAGGATCGCAATCGATCCGGCCATCATGGCGAAGCGGGTGCGAAATCTCATCCGGACCGGGCAGTTGTCGGAGCCCGAAGCCGGCCTGGTCGGCGGGCTCGTCGAGGACGGCGAACGCTTCCTGGAGCTTGGTGCCGGCATTGGATACACGTCCAGCCTCGTCGCCAGGCGTGGCAAGGCCGCGAGCATAGCGACGTTCGAAGCCAATCCGCGGCTCATCGCGTCCATCAGGTCGACCCATGAGCTGAACGGCGTCGAGGCGACCGTGGTGAACGCGGTCGTCCTGGCGAGGAAGACAGCCGACACCGTCCCGTTCTTCGTCCGGAAGAGCTTCACCGCCTCGTCCCTGATTGAGGCCGGCCGCGACTATGCCAGCGTGGTCGACGTGCCGGTCATACCTTTTGACGAGGTGATCGCTAGATTCTCTCCGACCATGCTGATGATCGACATCGAAGGCGGCGAGGGTTCGCTGTTCAACGATGTCGAATTGCCCGGCGTCAATAAGGTTCTCTTGGAGATGCACAAGAGCCTCATCGGCCCTGATGGTGTCAGGCGGGTTCTGGACTTCTTCGCCAAGCGCGGCTTCGTCCGCGATCCCGACTGCTCGGTCGGCCAGGTGGTGCTGTTTCGACGACGCGGCAGCGGCGGACGCCCGCGCGCGCTGGCGGAGGCGACGCGTATGGCGCGCATGATCAACAGGACCGGTAGGCGGCTGCTGCGAAGCGCGTGAGCCTCGCGGGCCGGCAAGCCGGCGTTGTTATGGCGAATGGGCGCGGCAAACAGGCCGCGCCTAGTATGGCCAGGTCAGCGAACCTATTGACCGAACGCGTTCGGCGCACCAGGCGGCGGCGCAGGCAGCATCTGCTCCAGCATCGGCATGATCGCATTGGCGCATTCCAGCGTCGTGTCGCGGTTGGCGCATCTGATCGTGATGCTCGGCCCGCCATTGCCCTGGCTGAACGTGAACTCCGCGCCCTGGCGCGCGCCGCCCCGCCCGCCATGGAAGTCCCGCATTCCGCGGTCGGGGCGATCATGGCGTCGGCCTTCGCCCATGCCGCGCGGTCCACCGTCGCGCCAGCCCTCCGGCCCCATGCCGTGGCGTGGCCGCATCCGGTCGCGCCTACCCTGGCGCATATCGTCGGAAGCCATGTCGCCGTCCCGCGAACTCATTGTCTGGTCCGGCATTCCGCCGGGCTCCGAGCCCGGAATTTCCGCCCCGGACGGCGGCTGCAGCTCGACGGGCGGCATGGCGGCCGGGCCTTGCGGCATCGGCGGCGGATTGGTTTGAGCGAAGGCGGCGGTCGTCATCAGAAGCGCGAGCGCCGCGCCGGTCATTGCAAGTCGCTTCATGGTTCTCTCTTTCGATATCCGCCCCTTGCCACGTAAACGCCTGAGCGGACGGGAAGCTGTCGCCGGCCCGGCATTACATTTGCGCAATGTGCAGTGCACAACGTACAGGGGGCGCGAGCAAAGCCTGGGCTACAATCGCCCCGAAGGCTCCGCCGCGTCCAGGATCCTGAGCTGCGGCCGGCGCGAGCCGCCCCAATGGTCGAGGCAGAGCGTGCCGGCCACATGCAGCGGCTTGCCTCGCGCCGCGATAAGCGCCTCACCCAGCGGCGCGTCGGCGGCGCGGAACGCGATCGCTTTCAGGCCGCCGCCGTTCCCGGACGCCAGCGCGACGCGGATGTGATTGGCTCCGGCCCGCTCGGCGAAGGCGATGCGGTGCGCCGGGAAGGCGAAAACCGGGGCCGGGTTGCCGGCGCCGAAAGGCCCGGCCCGCTCCAGCTCGTCGATAAGGTCACCCGTAGCGCCCCCACTCGACAAGGCGCCGTCGATCTCCAGCACGTGTTCCGCGTCCGCCGCGCGAACCGCGGCGCCCAGCCGCGATTCCAGAAAGGCGCGGAGTTCGCCGATCCGCTCGCGCCGGATCGTCACCCCGGCCGCCATGGCGTGCCCGCCGCCCTTCACGAGAATGCCGGCGTCGACCGCCGCCCGCACCGCCGCGCCGATATCGACGCCGGGAATGGAGCGCCCGGACCCGGCGCCGACCTCGCCGCTCCACGCGACGGCGAAGGCCGGCCGGCAGAACCGCTCCTTCAGCCGCGCCGCGACCAGGCCGACGACACCCGGGTGCCAGCCATCGCGGCTGGACAGCAGCACCTGTGGCCCCCCACCCAGCCCGAACTCCGCCTCCGCCTCGGCGATCGCTTCGGCGACCGCGGCGGCTTCGATCAGCTGCCGCTCCCCGTTCAGCCGCTCCAGGGTGTCCGCCATGCGCTCCGCCTCGATCGGATCGGAGCACGTCAGGAGCCGCGCGCCGAGCGTCGCCTCGCCGATGCGGCCGCCGGCATTGATGCGCGGCCCGATGAGGAAGCCCAGATGGCCGCAATCGGGTGGGCTCTTGAGCCGCGCCGACGTCATCAAGGCGCGTAAGCCCGGCCGCTCCGTATGCCGCAGCGCCACCAGGCCCTTGGCGACCAGAGCGCGGTTCGGGCCGGTGAGCGGGACCATGTCGCAGACGGTTCCGAGCGCCACGAGATCAAGGAAGGTGAGAAGATCCGGAACCGTTTGCGCAAAGCCGCGGCGGCGAAGCTCGCGCAAAAGCGCCACGGCCGCCAGGAAAGTCACGCCCACCGCCGCCAGCTGGCCAAGGCCCGACAGGTCGTCCTGGCGGTTCGGATTGACGATGGAAAGCGCCGGCGGCAGCGCCGCGCCGACCTGGTGATGGTCGAGCACGATCACGTCGACGCCGCGCGCATGAGCGCGCTCGAGCGCCTCGAAGCTGGTCGAGCCGCAATCGACGCAGACGACCAGCTCCGCGCCGCCATCGACGAGGCTGTCGATCGCTTGGCGGTTGGGACCGTAGCCTTCGAAGATGCGGTCGGGGATGTAGATGCGCGCTTCGCAGCCGAGCCCCGCGAGCACGCCGTGCAGGAGCGCGGCGGAGGTCGCCCCGTCGACATCGTAATCGCCGAAGATGGCGATTGCTTGCGCTCCCTGGACGGCGTCGGCGAGGCGCGCCGCGGCCGTGCCCATGCCGGCGAGCGACGAGGGGTCCGGAAGGTCCTGCCTTAGCGACGGCGACAGGAACGCCGCCGCCCGGTCCGGCGTGACGCCGCGGCCGGAGAGCACCCGCGCCAGGCTCTCCGATGCGATGCCGCGCTGCGCGATGGTCGTGGCGATCGCCTCCGCGCGGGAGTCGAGCCGCGCCATCCAGGCGCGCCCGGTAACCGATTGCGCGACGCCCAGGAAGTGCCGCGCCGGCGC
>JACCSN010000962.1 GCA_013812985.1 Hyphomicrobiales bacterium
AGATCTGCCTGGATCGCGCTAATATCGGCATAGGTCGCGGCGATCTCGCCTGGCTGAAGCGGCAGCATCTCGATCTCGGCGCGCCGGCCGAGGATCGCTTCCAGCACACGGATCATGTCGGTGAGCCCCACCGGCCGGCTATTGCCGATATTGTAGATTTTGTGCACGGCCCCGCTACCGCCGAGCGGCGCGTCGGCCGCCGCCACGACGCCGCTCACGATGTCGTCGACATAGGTGAAATCCCGCTCCATCTCGCCGTTGTTGAAGACCTTGATTGGCCGGCTTTTCAGGATGGCGTCGGTGAACAGCCAATAGGCCATGTCCGGCCGCCCCCACGGCCCGTAGACGGAAAAGAACCGCAGCCCCGTCTGCGGGACGCCGTAAAGATCGGCATAGACTGCACTCATCATCTCGTCGGCTTTCTTCGTCGCCGCGTAAAGCGAAGCCGGCCGGTCCGTCACGTCGCTCTCGGCGAACGGAATCGCCGCGCCGCCGCCATAGACGGAGCTGGACGAGGCGTAGACGAGCCGCTCCAGGCTGTCGGCATACCGGCAAAATTCCAGGACGTTCAGATGCCCGGCGACGTTCGATTCGATATAGGCGTGCGGGTTCTGCGCCGCGTAGCGGACGTTCGCCTGCGCCGCCAGGTGGATCACCCGCCGGACAGGCTCGCCCGACAGCGCCACGGCCAGCGCGTTCTTCTCGCCCAGCTCGACGCGGCGGAACTCGAAGCGTGGGAACCGCTTGAGCTCCGCCAGCCGCCGCCGCTTCAGCTCCACGTCGTAATAGCTATTGAGGTTGTCGACGCCGATCACGCGCTCGCCGCGCTCTGCCAGCCGCCGGGCGACATGGTAGCCGATGAATCCAGCGGCTCCGGTGACAAGCACGACCATGACACGCTTCGCTTAAGAGCCCGTCCGAAACTCACAACCTCATCCTGAGGAGCCGCCACCGGGTCCGGCCTTTGGCCGGCCCGAGACAGGCTGCGCGGCGTCTCGAAGGACGGCCCGGCGAGCACTGGAGACCCCTCGTCCCCTCATCCTGAGCACGTGGAAGGGCGAGGCTTCGCTTCGCTGCGCACCTCAGGATGAAGGCTGCATAGAGAATTCGGCCATTTCGGGACGGACTCTTAGCTGATACGTTAGCCGGCATCCACCCGCGGGAGCGCGGTTGCAAGCTCTCAGGCCCATGGGCGGCTACGCCGGCGCCTTCTCCACCCCGGAAAAGCTGCCGTTTTCAAGGATAAGGCAGGCGGATTCATGGGGTCCGAGCTGCAAGCGAAGCCCGGTCGGCTCGATTTCCAGAGGCTCTCCCCGCCAATCCCGGATGCTGGACGGAGGAGACAGCCCAAGCCGCGCCCATGGGATGCGCCGATCGATCGCGTGATCCGCCGTGTTGAAGGCGTTCACGACCATGGAGCCACGAGCTGCCCCGCTATTTTGGCCGACCTGCTGCAAGATCAGCGGATCGGCCGCGCCGGCTTCCGAAGCGGAGGCATCGCCCAGAAACGGGAAATCGCAGTTTCCGGCAACCCCGTCGCCAAGCAGTAACGCGAGCAGCGGCCGCCTGTTCGGCGAGATTTCGCCCAGATGATCGCTGGTCATCAGCACCCCGCCGGCAAGCCCGGCGAAGAGCGCCAGCGATTCCACTTGCGCCTCGGTCAGATGATGGAAGCGATCGCGGAGGAGGACGCAGTCGGGGTCGGATTGCCAGAGGATGCCGTTGGCGAAATTGCGGGTCGTCTGGTCCCGCAACAGCGACTGCGCGGACCGGTCGGCGCCCGCCCATTTGACCCCGATGTCGCGACCGATGCGGACGGCGTCGACGAGTCCGACCGGCACGAAGAGAGGAGAGCCGCAGCCTAGCCACAGCGCGTCGCCGATCTCCTCCCGGATGAGCCGCGCCATGCGCATCCAGACTTCGATCCGGGTCAGGCCCGCTTCGCGCCAGACCGCGCGGTCCGGCCCGTAATCGGAGCCGGCGTTCATGAAATCCGTCTTGAAGTAACGGCAACCCCAGTCGTGCCGCCAGGTGCGGAAGACATCCCGGATGTAGGCCTCGGCCTCCGGATGCGTGACATCGAGAACGTAATATTCCTCGCTCCTCTTATGCCAGCGGAACTCGCCGTAGAACGTCATGTAGGCCAGCGGCCCGCCGCCGTCCCGGTCCCGCACCACCCAGTCGGGATGCTCCCGGAACAGGCGGCTGCGGTTGCCGACAAGGAAGGGCGCGATCCAAAGGCCGGGCACAAACCCCGCCGCTTCGATATCCGCCAACAGCGCCTTCATGCCGCGCGGAAACTGCGGCTTCACGTCGAGCCAGTCGCCCATTTCCGGCGTGAAGCCGTCGTCGATCTGGAAAACGCGGAGCCGCAGGCCTCCGTCCCTCGCCCCGCGCGCCGCTTCCAGGTGCTCCAGGATGTTCTCTTCGGTGATGGCTGCGTAGAGATTGTACCAGGAGCACCAGCCCGTGATTCGCTTCTCCGAAACGCGCGGCGGGTGTGGCGAGGCGGCGGCCACCAGCCGCGCCCAGACACGCAGCGCCTCCTCGGCGCCCGCATGCGCGAAGATGACGAGCGGCTCGGATTGGAGGGGGCCGTCATGCGGAATGCGGTCCCACAGCGTTTCGATAGCGACAGCGAGGCTCGCGCCTTGCGGCTCGAAGCGGAACCGGTGCTGGAAGCGGTCGTGGCGGAGGAAGCCAATGACCACGCTGCCCTCGCCGGATTCGGGCAGCAGCTGGGAAAGGGCATAGCCGGTCGCGAGCTTGGGATCAGCTCCAGCCACGCCGAGCTGCTGGGGTTCCACGTAGAAACTCCCGTCCCAGCTGAAATAGCCCGAGCGCAGGTAAGCGCGGACATTGTCGATAGCCTCGATCCGCAGCCCGAAGCTGTCGATCACGGTTCCGGTCTGGATGCCCGTAAGGTGACACCCGATCTCCAGCCCCTCCCCGCCCCCCGGCAGCTCGCATGCTTTGAGCTCGAGGACAAAGCCGGCGCCCGTGGCTGGGCCGTTCAGCTCCCAGGCTAGCCGCGCGCCCTCCTCCGTGGCGGATACGGCCGGGTCGCCGGCCGCGATGAGCTCGCCATTGACGAGCGGGCGAAGTCCCGCCAGCCTTATCGTCGGGCTGTGAAAGGCGATCTCCTCCAGATCGAAACGCATCGTTGTCATCACAGCCGGATCTCGCGTCGCTCATCGGCGGCGCGCCGGACGGCCAGGGCCAGCTTCAGCGATTTCGCGCCTTCCGTGACGGGCGTCAGCGCCGGTCGGTCCTCGCGGATGGCGGCGACGAGATCGAGCAGCTCGGCGGAGAATACGTTGGTTTCGTCGGCGATCTTTTCGTCGCGAGCATCGCCCATGGTCCAGGTGAGCGTGGCCCGGTTCCAATCCTGAAAATGCCCGGTCATCCGTTCAGCGACGATCTGCCATTCCTTGGCCCATAGCCCCGGAATCGCGGCGTTCGTCGAATTCAAGGTCGCGATCGCCCCGCCCTCGAATCCGAACACGATCGCGCTCACATCCTCGCTGTCATAGCGCGGCAGGTCCTTGTGGAAGAGATTGGCGGCGCGTGCATAAACCGTGCTCGGCTCGCCCATGTGGAAGCGGACGAGATCGATCAGGTGGATCAGCTGCTCGACCATCTGCCCGCCGGATTTCGCCCGCTCCCGCCACCACGGCGCATGCAGCGAATTGCAATGAAAGCGCCCGGTGAAGAGACCGACCGGACCCGTCTCGCCAGCCGCCTGTAGCGCCCGCCAGCGCGACACGGCCGCGCCGAAGCGGTACATGAAGCCGACCTGCGTCTTGATGCCTGCCTCGTGCGCCGCCGCGACCAATCGGTCGGCCTCGTCGTCGGACAAGGCGATCGGCTTCTCCAGCAGGAGATGGATGCCGCGCCGGGCCGCCTGCCGCATCTCGTCGCCGTGGGCGAAGGGCGGCAGCGCGACGATGAGAAGATCGAGATTCGCTTCGTCCAGCATGCGCTCCAGCGCGGCATAAGGCGCGCCGCCGAAGCGATCCGCGAACGCGGCGGTCCGCTCCGGGTCGCGCCCGCATACCGCGACAAGCTCCGCCGCTTCCGGAATAGCTAGAATCGCGGCGGCATGGCGCTGGGCGATGCCGCCCGGCCCCAAAATGCCGGCCCGCAGTGGCCTCACGCAACGTCCTCGAAGGAGAGCATGGCCTGCAGCACGCCTTCCGCGCCCCGATCCAGCCTGTCGAACAGCGCCGGCGCTTCCTTGAACGGAGCCACATCGGTAATCAGCGGCAGGAGCGACAAGACGCCTTCCTGCTGCAGCCGCACCGCCGTTTGCCAAAGCCGCGGCTTCGTCCAGCGGTAGCTCGCCTCGGGCGCCACGCCCGAAATCTGCGACGAGACCAGGTTGACCCGGTTGTGGTGGAATTCCTCGCCGAGATGGAGGCCGCGCGCCTCGCCCTGGAAGAAGCCGAGCGCCACGACGCGCGCCGAATAGCTGACGCTGCGGATAGCTTCGCCGAGAGCCGCGGGCGCGCCCGACACCTCGATGCACACATCCGCGCCGAGGCCGCCGGTGCGTTCCTTGATGATCTCCGCGATCCCGCCTGCGCCCGGATCGAGCGCCTCCTGCACGCCGAGCCGCACCGCCATGTCCCGCCGGCTCGCCACCGGATCGATCCCGATCACGTCGGCCCCCGAGCGCCGCGCCGCCTGCGCCACGATCTGCCCCTGCACACCGAGCCCGAACACCGCCACCGTGTCGCCGATGCGGATGTTGCCGTCATGCACGCCGTTCAGCGCCACCGCCCCGATATGCGAGAAGACGCCGATGCGCGGATCGGCGCCCTCCGGCATAAGGCGCGGCAGCACGTAATCGAGCGGCGCTACATGGTGTGTGCGATGCCCCCATGTGCCGAACACCCGCTGGCCGGGTCCGACGTGGCTCACCTCGCGCCCGACCTCGACGATCTCGCCCACCTCCTCATAACCGAGATTCCTGACCGGATAGTCCCAGCTCCTCCCTTCGCCCTCGACGAACAGCCGCCGCCCCTCGTCCCAGCGCTTCGTCATGAATGGATTGGAGCCGCGATACTGCGACAGCTCCGTCCCCGCGCTGATCCCGGAGAACAGCGTCCTGATGCGCACTTCCGTGGCGGCCAGCGGCGTATCGGGCAGATCTTCAAAGGCGAGTTCCCGAGGGCCTTTGAGGATCAGCGCGGAAGGCATGTTCCGCCTCGATAGATGAGCATTTGCATGTGCCGCCGATTCTCATCTCCTCTTGCGCCGGACCTGGCATGCTCCGGGCAACAGAATTTCTTGCAGTTTGTGGCTTTGCAGCTACGTTTGGCCGTGGTCGAGATACGTGAGACACTCGCCTTTTCGGAGTGGCTCGCCAAGCTGCGCGATAGCCGGGCCAGAGCCCGCATCGCAGCCCGCATCCGCAGATTGGCTTTCGGCAATCCCGGCGACGCGAGGCCCGTCGGTAGTGGCGTCAGCGAACTGCGCATCGCATATGGCCCTGGTTACCGCGTCTATTTTGTCCGTCGCGGCGCCAAAATTATCGTCCTGCTGTGCGGTGGCGACAAGAGCAGTCAGGATCGGGACATTGCCCGCGCCATACGACTGGCGAAAGAGTTGGAGGATTGACGACGATGGCGCTCGAAACGCGACCTTTCGATCCCGCAAGCTACCTCGACAGCGACGAGGCGCTTGCCGCGTATCTGGACGCGGCTTTCGAGACCTCCGATCCCGCTTTTATCGTGGACGCGATCGAGGTCGCGGCGCGCGCTCGCGGAATGCCGCAAGTGGCGCAAGACGCAGAATTTTCCGGAGAGAGCCTTCACGGCGCGCTCAGCCGTACCGGGAGTCCAGAGTTCACCACCATACTCCATGTTCTTCGGGCCCTCGGATTGCGTCTTACGGCTATCCCGCGGCACGGAGGCTCATGCTGACTTCTGCCCTGAACGCCTTCCGTCACTAAAGCGGCCCTGCCGGTTCACTTCTGGCGTCGGTCCAATATGCTCGCAAAACCCTGGGGCGAAGGCATGTTCATCCCCTTCGGTTCGCGGTAAGAGGGTTTCCTCGCCGGCCCCTGCTCCCCCCATGATCAAAGGCATCGCTCTCGGCTTCCTGGCCTATGGCCTGTTCGCGTTCGGCGACGCCGCGGTCAAGGCGCTGGCCGGCAAGCTCTCCGTCTTCGAGATCGGCTTCTTCGGCGCGC
>JACCSN010000966.1 GCA_013812985.1 Hyphomicrobiales bacterium
AGCTGGACCGGCTCTACCGCGACGTGGCCTTCATTGCCGGCTTGATGGCCCAACGTGTGCCATTCATGGTGGCCGAGCTTGGGGGGCTGACGCTGATCCGTTCATGCTGCACCTATACGCCGCCTTGGCCGAGAAGGAGCGCAGGCTTATTGGCGAGCGGACCCGCTCAGCTCTTGCTGGTCGCAAAGCTCAGGGCGGGTCTCACTACCTTCCATGATGATCCCGAAGCCGTGCGTGGTGGGGAGCGATCCACTATTTCTTCAATTCCATTCCGACTTTTTTGCAGACGAATTCGGTGGTGAAGGTCTTGGATTCCGGCGTCCGTTCCCGTCCGCGACCGACTGTCCCCTCTCGGCGGGATTGATTTGATGCGTGCGCAAAGAGAGAATGTCGCCCCGGGGGAGCCAATGATCACCCGGAAGAATCATGTATCCAAGGCCACGTCGGGAGGAAAGAAATGTCGGAAACTATTGAGGTGACACCACAGACGCGCCGCGAGTTCTTCAGGACCGCTTCCGCATCGGCCGTCGCTGCCGCGGCGGCGCTGGGAGGCCTGGGGATCAGCCCGGCCATGGCCCAGGCCGTGATGGCAGTGGGCAGGTCCGAGAAGCCGCTGCGGGCCGCCTTCTCCAATGCCGGCCTGCAGGCCACCTGGTGCGCCCAGGGGAAGCAGGCAGCGGAATATTGGGGCAAACTGTTCAACGTCGAGGTGAACTGGTTTGACGGTCAGCTCGACGCGGTCAAGCAGCGCGCCGCGATCGACAACATGGCTTCGCAGCAATGGGACTTCGTCGCTATCCAGGCCTTCGGCATCGGCACGCTGACGCAGCCGGTGCAGAAGATGATCGACGCGGGTATTCCGGTCATCGACATGGACACGCTCATCGCGCCGCTCGACCAGATTAACGTGCACACCTTTCTGGCGCCCGATAACGAGTTCATGGGCTCGGCGGTGACCCAGGCGCTCGTTACCGCCATGGGCGGCAAGGGGAAGATCGTGATGACGCAGGGCGCGCTCGGCCACACCGGCGCCCAGGGTCGCGCCCGCGGCTTCGAATCGGTGGTGAAGAACTACCCGGATATCGAGGTGCTCGATACGCAGCCGGCCGACTGGGACGTGTCCAAGGTCGCCCGCATCTGGGAGACGCTCCTCACCAAGTTCCCGCAGATCGACGCGGCCTTCTTCCACAACGACGACATGGCGCTTGCGGCCGCCGAGGTGATGAAGCGGCAGGGTCGTGAAGGCATCCTGCTCGGCGGCGTCGACGCGATGCCGCCGGCGATCACCGCGGTGTCGGAAGGACGGATGCACGCCACCGTTCGCAACCCGTCCTCGCGCATCCACGGCTATGCGATCATCGCCGGCGTGGCGGCAGTCGTAGGCGGCGAGAAGACCGATGCCGGCATCCCGAAGAACATCGTCACTGACGGCCCGGTCGTCACCAAGGCGAACGCGGCCGGCATGCAGTGGATGGAAGACCACTTCCTGATCTGAGCCGATACGTGTCAGAGGGCAGCCCAGCGCTGCTCGAGCTGGTCGGCATCTCCAAGTCGTTTGGCGGGGTCCAGGCGCTTTGGGACGTCGATTTCACACTTCGCGCCGGCGAGATCCATGGTCTCGTCGGCGAGAATGGGGCCGGCAAGAGCACGCTGATGAAGATCATCGCCGGGGTACATTCCGGCTACGGCGGAACAATGCGCCTTGAGGGAAGCGAGGTGCGCTTCCGTTCCGCCCGCGACGCATTGCACGCCGGCGTCGGCATGGTGCATCAGGAACTGAGCATCGTCCCGGACCTGAGCGTGGCGGAAAACGTCTTTCTTGGCGCCCAGCCTATCAAGGCCGGCGGCATGGTCGACTGGAAGCGCATGGTGCGGGAGGCGCGCGACCACTTGGCCGGGCTCGGCATCGACGTCGATCCGCGCGTGACGATCGGCTCGCTCTCCATCGGACTGCAGCAATTGATCGAGATCGCGCGGGTGCTCTTCTCCGGGGCCCGCATCATTATCCTCGACGAGCCCACCTCTGCGCTGTCGCCGCCCGAAGTGGAGCGGCTTTTCGGCGTGCTGCGCTCGCTCAAGGCAGGCGGGCGCAGCTTTGTGTTCATCTCGCATTTCCTCGACGATATCCTGCGCATTTCCGACACGGTGACGGTGTTCCGCAACGGCCGGAAGATCGTGACCAGCCCCACGGCGGCGATCGACAAGCGCTGGGTGATCGAGCGGATGATCGGCAAGGGCCACGAAGAGCTCGAAGAAAGCTATCTCGGTGAGATCCCCCTGCATTCGAAGCCCCACGCCCCCGTTGTGCTGCAGGCGGACCGGCTCTCCTGGCAGCGTGGCTTCAGGGACGTCTCGCTCGACGTGCGTGCCGGCGAAGTGCTCGGCATCTATGGCTTCATGGGCTGCGGCGTGTTGGAGCTGACGCGCGCGCTTTTCGGCAAGGTCAGGCCGACGGGAACGCTGAAGCTGGAAGGCAAGCCGGTTCGGCTGAAAAACACGGCTGCGGCGCGGCTCGCGGGCATCGCCTTCGTGCCGGAAAGCCGGCGCTCGATGCTGTTCCACCAGGAGCCGATCTACAAGAACACTTCGATCAGCATCCTGGGCCGCATATCGCGCCTGTGGCTGAAACCGCGTAAGGAGCGGGAGATCGCCCGCCGCCACGTCGAACAGCTGCATATCCGCACGCCCGACGTGGACACGCTGCTTGGCAACCTGTCCGGCGGCAACCAGCAGAAGGTCGCCTTGTCGAAGTGGCTGACCTATGCGCCGAAGGTGCTGATCCTGAGCGAGCCGACGCGCGGCATGGACGTCGGCGCCAAGGAGGACGTGGTGAAGATCGTGCGCGGCCTGCGCGACAGCGGAATCGGCATCGTGGTTGTCTCCACCGAGCCGGAAACGGTGCTGTCGCTCGCCGATCGTATCCTGGTGATGAAAAAGGGCGAGGTCGTGCGCGAATTCGCCGGCGAGTCGGTGAGCAAGGACCGGCTGCTCGAAGCAGCTTGAGGGGGCACGAATGACGCCGGTGACGGATGTGGTTGCGGCGCGCCCGCGGCGGAGCTGGGGCGGCTGGTTCAAGAGCCAGCTGCGCAACATCGCGCCGTTTCTGACGCTCCTGTTCCTGGTCATCTTCTTCAGCGCGGCCAGTCCGTCCTTCCTCACGACCGGCAATCTGGCCAACATCCTGAACCAGGTCTCCATCACGGGGATCATCGCGGTGGGGCTCACCTTCGTGATCCTCTGCGCCGAAATCGACCTCTCCGTCGCCGCCATCGCGAACGTGACCGGGATCGTGGTGGCCTGGTTCACGCTGCAGGAAAGCTACGTCAACATCGCCAACGTGCCGCTGCCGGGCTGGGCGGCCATCCCATTCGCGCTGCTCGCCTGTCTGGCGCTCGGCCTGGTCAACGCGGCCGGTGTGACGCTGATCGGAATACCCTCGTTCATCATGACGCTCGCCATGATGCAGATCGCCGACGGCATTTCCGCCATGCTCGTGCGCGGCCAGATCGCCTACGCGGTTCCGCCCTTGGTGCATGAGCTTGGTTCCGGCCGCATCTTCGGCTTGCCTTGGATCGTGATCGTGGCGGCGACCATGCTGCTCGTCGCCCATATCGTGCTGACCTACACCCGTTTCGGCCGCTATGTTTACATGGTCGGCGGAAACCGCGAGGCGGCGGAGAATTCCGGCGTCAACGTGAAGCGCGTCATCGGCGCGGTTATGGTGATCGGGGCGGTATGCTCCGGCATCGCCGGCATGCTCGGCGTCGCCTATTTCGGCAGCGCCCAGCAAAACGAGTTCACGCCCTATCTGCTCGACGCCATCGCGGCCGTCGTGGTCGGCGGGACGAGTCTTTTCGGCGGCCGCGGCGGCATCGGCAACACCATCGTGGGATTGTTCGTGCTCGGCGTGCTGAACAACGGCCTCGACCACGTGCAGATCGACCCTTTCCTCAAGGTCCTGATCCGCGGCCTGATCCTGCTGGCGGCGCTGATCATCAACGTCTATGCGCAGCGGCTGCGCTCGACGGAGGAGGCCAGCGCGTAAACGCTCAGCCCTTTCCGGCCAGAGCTAGCTTCGTTCCCCCGCCTCCAAAGGTGTGGGTCGATCCGCGCCCGGACCGGCCGGTTGTGCTGCATTCCGCCGACGTGCATGTGGACCGTCATGAACGACAGCAAGGCCGCAGCAGGCGTCTACCTCAGCAGGCGCATTGATCGAAGCGTACTCGCAATAAGCGCCTCGTGATCTCTTACGCGGTGTCTTTTTGGAACTGCGAACGTGGCGGACGGACTGACCTGCATGAGTGGGACACCGCTCGCGGTTTGCCCCGCGCAGCCTGATGGTCATCAGCCCCTCGAGGATACGCAACAGGCAGCCATCGGAGACATGCAGGATGCGCAGCGGATCGTCCTTCGCGGCGCGGCCCTCGAGGAAGGGGAATTCGTCGGGGCCCGATCTCTTGCGACAGTTGCGACAGTTGCGACACTCTGATGGCTCCGGCCCGTTGGAGGAACGGCGAGCGCGACTTCCACGGCGAGGCTCCCGCCAACACCACCCACGAGAGCGCCACCGATCCCGACGCAAGGCTGTTCCGCAAGGGGGCGGGCCGCGAGGCGCGGCTGTGCTTCATGGGTCATGCGCTAATGGAGAACCGCAACGGTCTGGTGGTCGACGCCTGCCTGACCAAGGCCAACAGCCACGCCGAACGCGTCGCCGCGCTCCACATGATCGAGCCGCGCGCCGACCGGCCCGGCCGGATCACGCTCGGGGCCGACAAGGGCTATGATACGGAAGACTTCGTCAACGAGTTGCGCTCGATCAACGTCGCCCCGCACGTGGCCGCCACGGCCAAGGGCTCGGCCGTCGACGGACGCACCACCCGCCACGCCGGCTACAAGATCAGCCAGGTCATCCGCAAACGCATCGAGGAGACCTTCGGCTGGGCCAAGTCCGCCGCCGGCTTGCGCAAGACCCGGCATCGAGGCCTCGGACGCGTCGGCTGGCAGTTCACCCTAACCATGGCCGCACCGGATTTCCGGAAAAGCCTCGAAATGCACGCCGGCTAATAGGCCGCGCTGCCAGGTAAGCGTAACGAGCCGTTCCTCGCCAGTGGTCGTAAACTGAAGCTTGAACTCAGACGGCAGCGAAGTCGCGCCGGAGAATTCGAGACGCGCACCCGTCTCGCTGAGATCTCTAATAACGCAGTCGATCAATGTCGATTTGCTCAGGATGACCTTACCGCCTTTAAGCGTGCGCCGGCGAGCAGAGATGCGTTCGTGCTGCATGGCCTATACATCGGGATCCCGGTCAAGAAAGCCAGGAAAAGTCGATAAAATTGGAAACACCAGGTTAACAGCCATCAGGTGCCTCCTGCGCCAACTCGACCTCAAGCGATCGCCGTCTTCGGAATGCACCTTTTTATAGGCGGGAAAAACCCCGCCACGCAGCGCTCCGCCCGGTTGCAACAGCGCCGCTCACCACGCCAATGACCAAACGGCAAACGGTGGTATGCAGTTTGGTGGAAGAGCCGGAACTATACTCATGGGCCAAGCTGTCG
>JACCSN010000972.1 GCA_013812985.1 Hyphomicrobiales bacterium
AAACGGCGCTGCGCCTGGACAAATACACTTATCTTGAGCCCGATTTCGTGGTTTTCGATCGGCTTGTGGCGCTCGGGTCGCTGACCGGGCCGGACGTGCTGCTCGCGGTCGAGGTGGCCGACAGCTCCCTTGGCTACGATCTCGGTCGCAAGGCGCAGGTCTACGCGGCGTTCGGGGTCCGCGAGCTTTGGGTGGTCAACGCCGCGCGCCGGGTCGCCCATGTGCTTATCAACGCCGGACCGGAAGGCTATGCGTCGGTGGTCAAGCGCCGGGCGTCGGAACGGCTGGAGCCCACGCATGCGCCGCGTGAGTTCGCGTTTTCGCTGGACGATCTGGAGCCGATCTGAACTCTTGGAATTCAGCGTGCGATTGATGGGAGACGCTTCTTGGCCGTTCGATGAACCGCCCGATGTCGCTGCCTTCACGGTTCGGCAAGTCATCGAAGAAGGGGAACCCATCCTGCTCGTGTCCCACGACGAGCCGGATGGCGCGTGGCAGTTCATCTCCGGTCGTCGGCCAGCGGAGGGCGACGCGCGGATTGTGGCGCCGCGAGAAATCTGGCGGCGTGACCGACGGTCGGCGATCTCGTCGATCTTCCTCTTGGCTGGGTCGCGTGGCGACAAGATCCCGGCCAGCCTTGGCAGCGGAGCAGACGCTCCAAGGAGTCATGACGGGGTTACGCGATAAAATAGTCTCGGCCGGCCGCCGCGAGCGACCGTCGCCGCATCCTATCCGCTTGCGTCACATGGCCCGGCACAGTATCTGAGGCGCTCAGAAGGGGTGTAGCTCAGCTGGTAGAGCACCGGTCTCCAAAACCGGTGGTCGGGGGTTCGAGTCCCTCCGCCCCTGCCAATCCGGATTCATATTCCCGGCCGCAAGGACCCCTTGCGCGACCGGCTGAAATTGCTTAGATAAGAGGTTCGAGGCGCGCGATCGTTGTCGCGCGCTTCTCTATTGGCGCATGGCGAAGACAAACCCGTTTCAATTCATTCAGCAGGTTCGAACCGAGGCGGCCAAGGTCACTTGGCCCACGCGGCGCGAAACTGCGATCACGACTGTGATGGTTTTCGTCATGGTGGCGTTGGCGACCGTGTTCTTCTTCGTGGCCGACCAGATCATGAGCTGGGGCGTCGGCCTCATGCTCGGCACGGCCGGCTGAGGAGCATCGGGGCCCTGATGGCTAAGCGCTGGTACATCGTTCACGCCTACTCGAACTTCGAGAAGAAGGTGGCGGATTCCATCCGGGAAAAAGCCGCCGCGACCGGATTGGATCATTTGTTGGAAGACATTCTCGTGCCGACCGAAAAAGTGGTCGAGGTGCGCCGCGGGCGGAAGGTCGATTCGGAGCGCAAGTTCTTTCCGGGCTACGTGCTGGTCAGGATGGAGCTGACCGACGACCTCTACCACCTGATCAAGAACACGCCGAAGGTGACCGGTTTCCTCGGTTCCGACAATCGGCCCATGCCGATTCCGGATTCCGAAGCCGAGCGCATCATGGCGCAGGTCCAGGAGGGGGTGGAGCGGCCGAAGCCGTCGATCAGCTTCGAGATTGGCGAGCGCATCCGCGTTGCCGACGGACCGTTCGCTTCCTTTGAAGGAAACGTGGAGGAAGTGGATGAGGAGCGGGCGCGGTTGAAGGTGGCCGTATCCATCTTCGGCAGGCCGACGCCGGTCGAGCTCGAATACGCGCAGGTCGAGAAGGTCTGAGCAAGGAAGCGCGGCCCGGGCCGACGGCTCGGGTCCTTAGCGCCGGAAGGAGCCCATCAGGGCTCTGGTGGAAGGCTGGTCGCCCGAGCCATCGGGACCCGAGAGGCCGCACCACCGACATCCGAAACGCCGCGCCGCGAGGCCGGCAGATGAACGACGGAGCGAAGAATGGCGAAGAAAATTACGGGCTACCTGAAACTGCAGGTCGCCGCGGGAGCCGCGAACCCGTCGCCGCCGATCGGGCCGGCGCTCGGCCAGCGCGGCCTGAACATTATGCAGTTTTGCAAGGATTTCAACGCCGCCTCGGCCGACATGGAGAAGGGCTCGCCGGTGCCGGTCGTGCTCACCATATTCGCCGACCGCACCTTCACCTTCGAGATGAAGACGCCGCCGGTCAGCCATTTTCTCAAGAAGGCCGCCGGCGTTCCGAAGGGATCGGAGACGCCGGGGAAGGGGAGCGCCGGCCGTGTCACGCGCGACCAGGTCCGCTCCATCGCGGAGCAGAAGCTGAAGGACCTCAACGCCGGCGACGTGGATGCGGCGATGCGGATGGTGGAAGGCTCGGCCCGGTCCATGGGCCTGGAAGTGGTGGGTTGACGATGGCGCAGGCTGGCAAACGCATCCGCAAGATCTCCGAGGGAATCGATCGCGACCATCTTTATCCGCTCTCCGACGCGGTCCGGATGGTCAAGGAGCGTGCGGTCGCCAAGTTCGACGAGACCGTCGAGGTGGCGATGAACTTGGGCGTCGATCCGCGTCACGCCGACCAGATGGTTCGCGGTGTCGTCAACCTGCCGAATGGCTCTGGCCGCACCGTCCGCGTAGCGGTGTTCGCGCGCGGCGCCAAGGCCGACGAGGCGACGGCGGCGGGGGCTGACGTGGTCGGCGCGGAGGATCTGATGGAGACCGTGCAGAAGGGCGAAATCAATTTCGACCGCTGCATCGCGACGCCGGACATGATGCCGCTCGTCGGCCGGCTGGGAAAGATCCTGGGGCCGCGCGGCATGATGCCGAACCCGAAGGTGGGCACCGTGACGAACGACGTGACGCAAGCGGTTCGCGACGCCAAGGGCGGCGCCGTGGAATTCCGTGTCGAGAAGGCCGGCATCGTGCATGCCGGCATCGGCAAGGCCTCGTTCACGGAGGAGGCGCTGCTCCAGAACATCCGCGCGCTTACCGATGCGGTAAGCCGCGCCAAGCCGACCGGCGCCAAGGGCACCTACCTGAAGCGTATCGCGGTAGCTTCCACGCAGGGGCCCGGCGTACGAGTCGATCCGGCCTCGCTCTCCGCGGGCTAGGCCGAAACGAGATTTGCTCGGCGCGGAAGCGCGGGCGGAAGATTTCGCTTCGGGTGAATGCCCGGAGCGGAAGGGCCGGCAGGTTCGCCTGTTCGGCCCGATCCTGTCCGAGATTGCAGGTGAGCGGAAGCTTCTAAGCCCCCTATTCCTTGAAGAAGGGGGCCTGCATGAGACGGGTTCAGGAACCGGGTTCGGGTCGCCAAGACCCGCAATCGGTTCGAACCTCTCGTCCTTCGCCCCTTGGTAGGGGGCGAGGGCCCGCGCCTCCATCGGGGGGTCCGGGGGACAGGCGTTCACAAGTCGCCCGTCTCCGGATTCCGACCAGGATTCTGGGATTGGCGGCTAGGCGAAACGGCCTGCGGCTTGCGTGGATCCCGCAGGCCCGGGCCAGATGAGGACAGAGGCAGTGGATAGAGCTGAAAAAAGCGAAATGGTTTCCACCCTCAACGAGGTGTTTTCCAACACCGGCGTTGTGGTCGTGGCCCACTATTCCGGTCTGACCGTCGCCCAGATGACGACCCTCCGGGGCCGGATGAAGGACGCGGGGGCCAGCCTCAAGGTCGCCAAAAACCGCCTCGTGAAGCTCGCTTTGCAAGGCACGGACGCCGAACATATCAGCGAATTGTTCCAGGGCCCGACGGTCATCGCCTATTCGGCGGACCCCGTCGCGGCGCCCAAGGTCGCCGCCGATTTCGCCAGG
Organism: Hyphomicrobiales bacterium; assembly: GCA_013812985.1. Next base: position 3,706 of record JACCSN010000972.1, read on the forward strand.
ACGAACGACAAGTTCGTCCTCCTCGGCGGCGCCATGGGCAAGACCAATCTGGACGCCAAGGGGGTGGAGGCTCTCGCCACGCTCCCGTCGCTGGATGAACTGCGCGCCAGGCTCGTCGGCATGATCAACACGCCGGCGACCCGCATCGCGGGCGTGTTGCAGGCGCCCGCCGGGCAGCTTGCGCGTGTCTTCGGGGCCTATGCCAAGAAGGACGAGATGAGCGAAGCGGCCTGAAGGCCGACCTTGAACATCTGAGAACTGGTTCGAACCGTAAGGGACTGAAAATGGCTGATCTTTCGAAAATCGTTGATGACCTGTCGCAGCTGACGGT
>JACCSN010000978.1 GCA_013812985.1 Hyphomicrobiales bacterium
GGCTCGGCATCCCGTTCCGCACCGGCGGCTCGCTCTGCGCCTCCAAGGTCGCCGACGCACAGGCGGCTTATGAGAGCGCCAACACGCTGAACGGCACGGTGCTCGCCGGCACCAACTTCGTGCTGCATGCCGCCGGCTGGCTGGAGGGCGGGCTCTCCTCGGGCTACGAGAAATTCGTCATGGATTGCGACCAGCTCGCCATGCAGCAGCGCTTCTCGGAAGGCGTCGACCTGTCGGAGAACGGCCAGGCGCTGTCCGCCATCCGCGAGGTCGGACCCGGCTCGCACTATCTCGGCTGCCAGCACACGCAGGACAATTTCGAGAACGCCTTCTACCGCTCGACGGTCGCCGACAACAATTCCTATGAGCAATGGCTGGCGGAAGGCGAGAAGACGGCGGAGAGCCGCGCCAACGCCTTGTGGAAGAAGTGGCTCGCAGAATATGAGGCGCCGGCGCTCGATCCCGGCATCGACGAGGCGCTGAAAGATTTCATCGCCAGGAAGAAGGCGTCCATGCCGGATGCGTTCGCTTAAGGTGACATGACAGTAGCCTGCGGGTCGAGGCCGCTCCGATGCTAACCTCGTTCCAAGTAACGCCATTTGCGGCAAACTGTGTCGGAACTCACCCAATTCCATGACGATGGACATTCAGGCGAGATTTGGTGACAAAATATACTCTTTAGGTACAGTGACTTGGGGTCATTTCGCCGATCTTTATTTCTCAATTGCGCCAGCAGTATCCGCCACATGCAAACATTGGTATACCAATGATGGAGATGGTCTCGACGCTGACCAAACAATTAAATTAGCTGAGTCATTGGAAACCAGGATTCTTGATGGCACGGTCGACGAGCACATCGCTGCAAGATAATTTCTAGCGAACTCATTACCAGATGAAATTTGCAAGTATTGCAACGGAACCGGGATTCGAACCGATGCCATCGGTTTGAAATTTGGGTTTAGCAGCAAACCCATACAAGACCCCGATCACCCCCGCTACGCCCAATCTGGTTGGTGCAATGGGTGTGACGGCAAGGGACATCTGCGACCCTTCGATTCGCATTACGATCTGACAAAGCAGACCGTTGAGGAGCTGACGTCATTCTTGAGAACGTCCGGCGGCTTCCGGATTTGGTGAAGCGAACAATTGAGGGATGTGGAGGTGAACTTACCACTTCTAGTGCAAGATGCGAAGGTGGAACGTGAAGTCGCGGTCGCCCGCCCCGCATCCAGGCGCGCCGGCGTTCCGAACGGGGCACGTCCCAACATTGGTCATTTAATCGCAAGCGTTACAGCGGCGCTGGCGAAGCAAGGGCTCCTCATCCGTGGCGGCTTCCATCCCGAGCCGGGCGAGCCGGGGCTTGAAGGCGCCGGGACCGTGCTCCTGATCGGCAATGCCGGCGCGGCGATGTGGGACGCTTTTGCCCCGCACATCGACGGCGCGCCCGATCCGCTGAACCGCTGGACGGTGGGCGTCATCGAACCGATCGCCGCGCGCTTCTCGGCCCGCGCGCTTTATCCGTTCGGCGAGCTAAGTTGGCCGTTCCAACGCTGGGCGGCGCGCGCCGAGACGCTCCACCCATCGCCGCTCGGCCTGCTCATCCACCCCGAATACGGGCTGTGGCATGCTTATCGCGCCGCGCTCCTGTTCATTCAGAGGCTGCCTCTCCCGCCGGTGCGGGCCGCTCCAAGCCCCTGTGAAAGCTGCGCGGAGAAGCCGTGCCTGTCGGCGTGCCCGGTCAGCGCGTTCACCGGCGGGGATTACGATGTCCCGGCCTGCGCTGCACACATTCGCAAGCCCGACACAAACTGTGTCGACGCGGGCTGCCGTTCCCGCGAGGTCTGCCCGGTCGGGCGGGACTGGCGCTACCCTCCGGAGCAGGTCCGCTTTCACATGACGGCGTTCAGCCGCGCCGTCGCGGCAGCGGATTGAACCAGTGGAGGCGGCAGGCGTTTGCTGTGCTTCTCAAGTTCGGAAGGACGACGCAGATGGGTTTGCTTGATCAGGTTCTCGGCGGCGCGCTTGGCGGCGGCGGACTCGGCGGCGGGCGGCAGGGCGGGGGGCAAAGCCCGATCGCCATGGCCTTGATGGCGCTGCTCACCTCAGGCGCGCTCTCCGGGCGCGGCGGCGCGGGCGGCGGGCTGGGCGGCCTTCTGGGTGGCGCCGGCGG
>JACCSN010000984.1 GCA_013812985.1 Hyphomicrobiales bacterium
ATCTGCTCCGGCGTCGCCTTGGACGCGGCCATGACGAGGTCGCCCTCGTTCTCCCGGTCGTCGTCATCGACCACGACGAGGAGCTCGCCCGCCGCGATCGCGGCGATCGCTTCCGAAACGCTGTTCAAGCTCATGTCGGCTCCTTTGGCCGTGAGCACTAGCCAGCAGGCGACCGCGATGCAATCGGAAGCCGGGCGCCCCGCGTTTCGGCGACCTGTGAACCACTCAGCGCAGCTTGAACGCCGTCTCGAGCTCGGCGACCTGGGCCGGCGAAAGGGCGCGCGCGGAATGCCCGCGCAGGATAAAGAAGAGCTTGGCGGCCTCCTCGACCTCCTCGGCGGCGAACACCGCCGCCTCGAATGAAGGCGCGGAGACGACCGGCCCGTGATTGGCCAGGAGGATCGCGGCATGATCGTGCGCCGCTTGGAGGACCGGCGCCCGCACATCCGGCGATCCCGGCCTGAGATAGGGGAGGACGGGCACGCGCCCGACCCGCATGACCACATAGGGAGTGACGGCCGGAATCGCATCGCTCGTGTCGAGATCGCTTAGGCAGGACAGCGCTGTCGCCCAGGTGGAGTGCAGATGCACCACGCCGCCGGCCTTGGGCCGAGCTTCGTAGACGGCCATGTGAAGCGGCACTTCCTTGGTCGGCGGATCGCCGGACATGAGCCGGCCCGCGTCGTCTAGCTTGCTGAGGCGCGGCGGATCGAGGAAGCCCAAGCACGCATTGGTGGGGGTCACGAGAAACCCGTCGTCGAGCCGGGCTGACAGGTTCCCGGACGCGCCGGGAGTCAGGCCGCGCTCGAAGAGCGAGCGACCCCACCGGCACATGTCGTCGCGCAGAAGGCTTTCAGCCGGCGACATCGCGGGATCCGAGGCTGGCGAGCGCCTTGGCGAAGAAGTCCGGGCCGCCGAAATTTCCTGATTTCAGGGCAAGCGCCAGCGCTGGGGGGCCGTCGACCTTGAGGGCCGGCACGCCCGGATCGATCTCCGGCCCGATGGCCAGCCGACGAATCCGGAGGGCCGAGACCACGGCGCCGGAGGTTTCGCCGCCAGCCACGACAAGCCGGCGGATGCCGTCTCGAACCAGCGCCGCCGCGGCGGCGCCGAAGAGGCGCTCCAGCGTTCGGGCAACGCGATCCGCGCCGAAGCGCCGCTGGGAGGTTCGCACGGTCTCAGGTTCGGCGGAGGAATAGACGAGCGGTTCCGCGTCTTGCCGCGAATGCACGAATGCAACCAGTTCGTCGAGGAGATCGGCGTCCTCCAGCGCCCTCCCAACCTCGATGCAAAAACTCGGGTGGCTCTTGGCGTATTCCGCGATCTGGGCAAGCGTCGCGGATGAGCAGCTTCCAGCCAGCACGCATCCAGGCCCGTCGACCCCGGCAAACGCGGGTGCGGCCGTTTGCAAGAGGCCGGCCTTGGCGAAATTCGCCGGGAGCCCGAGCCCGATTCCGGAGCCGCCGACAAGAAGCGGCAGGTCGGCGCAGGCCTCGCCGAGATGCATGAGATCGGCGTTCCGCACCGCATCGCAGATCACCAGCCGAAATCCGTCCGCCGCCGCCTGTCCAAGGTGTTTTTGGATCGCGCCCGCTCCGTTCTGAACGACAGGAAGGGGCAAATGACCGACGGAGTTTCGCGACTGCCGCGCCAGCCAGCGCCGGATGTCCGGGTCGGTCATGGGATTGAGCGGATGGTTCTCCATCCCTGATTCCGACAGGAGCCGGCCGCGCACGAAGAGATGGCCCTGGTAGACCGTCCGGCCCGTATCCGGGAATGCAGGGCAGACCGGAACGGCGCCGGCGACAAGCCGCTCGGCCAGCGCGTCCGCGACCGGGCCGATATTGCCCTCCGGCGTGGAATCGAAAGTCGAGCAAACCTTGAAGATGAACTGTCGGCAACCCAGCGCGATCAGGCGCTCGAGCGCGGCCAGGGATTGCTCCACGGCCTCCAAGGCCGGGATCGAACGGGTCTTCAGCGCTATGACGGCGGCGTCGCAGTCGACAGCGTCGTCACCGGGAATGCCGATGAACTGCACCGTCTGCATTCCACCCTTGGCGAGGGTGTTGGCGAGATCGGATGCGCCGGTCGAGTCGTCAGCGATGCAGCCGAGCAGCATGGGCCAAATCGTGTGTTGATCGAATGGGAGCTTGCTTGAAGAGCTTGCGCCTGTCGATCCCGAAGGTTCAGATGTCGTTGCCCCAACCAGGCGTTTCGCGCAAAGTCAAAGCCGCTCCGCATTGCACAGGGCCGTTATCCTGGAGGTTCGTTGCACATGCCATTCGCGATCACGGTTGACTTCGAATTGGCCGAGGGCGCGCGCGAAGAATTCCTCAAGCTCGTCAAGGCGAACGCCGCCGCATCGGTTCGCGACGAGCCGGGCTGCTCTCGCTTCGACGTGTTGACGCCGCGTGGCGTGGGGGGAGGCGGGGACCGTGTGTTCCTCTACGAGATTTACGACGACCGGACCGCGTTCGAGGCGCATTTGAGAACCCCGCACTTCGCCGATTTCGACTCGGCCACCCGGCCTCTGGTCCGGCGCAAGACGGTGGTGGAATTCGATGTCTCGGAAGGCGGCGCGCCTTAAGGGGCATCCGAACCGCCGGAGAGCCCGGCCAGGTTGCTGCCCACAGCACTTTCCTTCCCCAACGGCTATTCCCGCAACAGACGCTTCGTGCGCCTGAGCTGTTTGGCGACCTTCTCAAGGGCCTCGTTGAAGGCCTGGTAAATATCTTTGTTCTGAGCCTCGCCTGACATCATCTTCAGGGCCCCCATCTGCATGTTGACGCTGCATCTGTAATTGTGGCCTTCCTTGCCGAAATGGACGGAACCGGTGACCAGCCGGCCAAAATATTTCGAGGCTACGCGCAGAATGCTTTCTTCCGCATGCTTCGGCAGCGATTCGCCCAGATCGATATCAGAACTCTGAACGGTTATGGCGCTGTCTACGCTTTCAAGCTTCATCGAGGCCTCCTGCCGCGCTCATTGGAATTAACGATCTCGCCACGTTCAGGTTTCGCGCTCGCGAGCGCCAGCGTCGGGAAGCGCCTTACGC
>JACCSN010000985.1 GCA_013812985.1 Hyphomicrobiales bacterium
CCGCCGGCGATCACCGGCGGCTGCGCCATGCCCCAGCGGCTGGCGAGCACGGAGCGCATCTTGCCGGTCTGCTCGGTGCCTTCATGGAGCGTCGGCATCTGGTCGCGATTGAGATGCGTGGTGACCAGGAGATCGTTCGACCAATCGCGCTTGGCCACGTCGAGCCAGGCGGTGCCGGCGGAATCCGACATGTCGGAGGCGTGGTCGCCGGACAGCCACAGCCGCACGAAATCCTTGGGCAGCAGCACCTTGGCCACGTCGCCAAAGATCTTCGGCTCGTGCCGCTGCACCCAGACGAGCTTTGGCGCGGTGAAGCCGGGGAACACGATGTTGCCGGTGATTTCGCGGAACTGCGGGTCGGCGTCGAGCTCCGCCGCTTCCTCGGCCGAGCGGCCGTCGTTCCACAGGATGCAGGGCCGGAGCGGCCGGTCGGAATGGTCGAGCAGCGTCGCCCCATGCATTTGGCCGGAAAGCCCGATGCCGCGGACGCGCTTCAGGCCGTCGGGCGACGCCTTGGCCAGGCCGTCGAGAGCGTCCGAGGTGGCGGCGATCCAGCTCTCGGGGTCCTGCTCGGACCAGCCTGGATGCGGCCGCTCGACCGTCAGCGGCTCGGAATGCGAGGCGACGATCCGCTGCTCGGCGTCGATGAGGACGGCCTTGACCGACGAGGTGCCGATATCGATGCCGAGATACATGGGGCCTGATTTGCCTTTACGCGGGGCCGTGCCTTTACCACAGCCCGGCGACGCTGGTTATTCCCGACCCTGTCGCCCGATCTCGGCCGTGTCAACCACCGCCACGAGACCAGCCTATGGCTCCCATGCAAGCCTTTCGGATCGGCGCCGCACGGGCCAAGTCGGCCATGTTCCACGCGAAACTTCTGCTATAACACCCGGCTGCCGCTCCGTTTTCCGCGCGCATCCTCGACGCCGAACACGTCCCGAACAGCCGCGTGCTCGATGCCGAACACAATGTCGAGCAGATCAGAAGCGGCCATCCTCGATCGCGCGCGTTCCGCCCAGCCCCGGTCTTCACGTCGTGTCCGGCGATACGCCGCGTCAAACGCCGGTCGACGCAGTTGTCCAGCAGAGCTCTCACGCGACGGACGGGCTCCGCTTCTCAAGATACCGGTGGATAGCGTCAATATCGGCGAGCGCTCGCGCCCGATACCGCAGCCTCATGCCAGGCCGCGCCGCTTCCAGAACGCCTCGACCTCGTCGTCGGAGGCGAGCGGCCTGCGGCGAGCCGCATCGATGGCAGCCCGCTCATCCTCGCTCAGGCGATAGACGCCGGTGCGGCGCACCTCGATTTCACGGGCAAGCTCGGAGAGTTCCTCCTGGTCCTCGGCCGGCCAGGACGCCACCTGCTCCAGGATGGATTTCACAGCAGGGCTCATGACGGCAATATAGCTCGGAACACGCGCGGATTCCACGGCGCTGCGACGCGCTCATCGTGCGCACGTGGCGTGAGTGGAGGACAAGCACTGCGGCGGGACACGAAATGCGCATCCACGCTACGCTGGTGTCGACGAAGAGGCTCACTTGCGTTGGCGTTCCGCCTTGTAGTCGTAAGCGTCGTCCCATGCGAGCTTGCCGATCAGTTCCAGCACGCGTTTTTGCCGTCGGCGCGCGATGAACTCCTGCAAGGCTCTAGTCACCGCCGCTTCCTTCGTGCGCTCGCCGCTCACTTCCAATGCCCGCTCGATCAGTTCCGGGTCGATAGAGAGATCGGTGGCCATGTGCGGACCTCCGAACAAGGAGTGACACATCGATGCGAGTGGGCGCAAGAACGCGATGCCTGGTTGGAGCAGCGGCGTGAGCGCCGCCTCGACGCGCTCAATCGTGCGCCGTCCCCGGGGTGCGGAAGGCCGGTTCGTCGTGGGGAGTGGAATGAGGCGCATCATGTAGGGTGGGCGAAGGCGCTGGAAGCGCCGTGCCCACGCGTGGCGCCGGTTCCACGTGGGCTGCGCTCCGCTCCGCCCATCCTACGAGCTACTCTAAGAGCGGCGACCAGGCGGGGTCAGAGGCGAAGCTCGGTATCGGGATCGC
>JACCSN010000019.1 GCA_013812985.1 Hyphomicrobiales bacterium
CTTCAGGTCCTCGCGCACCATCTCGACGATGCGGCGGCCGGTGTAATAGGCGATCTGGCCGCGCTCCTTGTGCACGGCGGGAATGGCGGCGCAGCCGGGCAGCATCATCCCCAGGGCCTCGGCGAGCGAGTTCATCGTCGTCGCGGTGCCCATCGTGTTGCAGAAGCCGGGCGACGGCGCCGACGAGGCGACCAGCTCGAAATATTGCGCAGTGTCGATTTCCTCCGCCGCCAGCATCTTCTTGGCCAGCCACTTGATGGTGCCGGAGCCGGTCCGCTGGCCGTTGTACCAGCCGTTCAGCATCGGCCCGACGGAGAGCGCGATGGCCGGGATGTTGACGGTGGCCGCCGCCATCAGCTGCGACGGCGTGGTCTTGTCGCAGCCGGTGGTCAGCACCACTCCGTCGATCGGGTAGCCGAACAAGATCTCCACCAATCCGAGATAGGCGAGGTTGCGGTCGAGAGCGGCGGTGGGGCGCTTGCCGGTTTCCTGGATCGGGTGGACCGGGAACTCGAAGGCGATGCCGCCGGCCTCGCGGATGCCCTCGCGCACGCGCTGCGCCAGCACGATGTGCTGGCGGTTGCAGGGCGACAGGTCGGAGCCGGATTGGGCGATGCCGATGATCGGCTTGCCGGATTGCAGCTCCTCGCGGGTGATCCCCCAGTTCATGTAGCGCTCAATGTAGAGCGCGGTCATGTCGGGATCGTCCGGATTGTCGAACCAGATCTGCGATCTCAGCTTCAGCATCGTGCCGTGCTTGGCGTCAAAGGCCATGAATGTCCTCCCGGTTCGGGCGGGAATACGCCCGGCGGAGGCGGAAAGGCAACGGGTTTCGCGGTCGGCGGGCGGGCCGCTGCATCTAACATCATATGCAGCTATGCAGCCGGGAGAGGATGGGGTAAGATGCCTCGATGCTCAGGGCAAGAAGCATGGCAATAACCATCCGCAATAAGGAAACAGAGGATATGATCAAGCAGCTTGGCGCACGCTGGGGGCAAGGCTCAAGCGCGGTGATCAGTCGTCTCGCCAGAACGGAGTTGGCGAAAAGCGGCATTGTATCCGCCCAGGAGTTTGATCGGCGCATGCGGATTTTGGACGATTTGGCGCGCGAATTCCCGCCCCAGGATCCTAAACCGAGCTGGGACGAACTCGAGGCGGATATGCAGGAAATGTTCGACTACCTCGATGAGGAGTGTGCCCAGCCGTGATCGTTGTCGACACGTCGGCGCTTGTGAGCCTCTATGTACCCGAGTCGGATGCGTCTCGTATCGGAAGGGTGATGGCGCAGGCGGACGCTGTCTCGATCCCGTCCAGCTGTTTAGTCGAATTCGCTTTGCTTCGTCGCCTGACGGGCGATCGGCGCATCTGGTTGGCTAGACTCATCGAGCGGCTAGACATCCGGGTGGTCTCAATCACAAGAGAGATCGCCGAGATTGCCGCCGAAGCAGCTGTTCTCTACGGCCGCGGCTCAGGGCACTCTGCCCACCTCAATTTTGGCGATTGCCTTTCCTACGCGGTCGCCAAGCATGTGGGCGCGCCGCTCCTGTACAAAGGCGACGATTTCGTTCACACCGACATCGAAAGCGCGGCAATCCGATGAGCTTCCCTTTCCCGTAGCTGGACTTCCTTCGACCCTAGCGGGCGCGAACATGCGTTACGAGTTCCCCGTCATCCACAGCATCGATGACATCGAGCGGTTCCGCGCCGAAGGCCTGATCCACAAGTCCTTCGGCCGCTGGGCGCGCGACAACGGCACGATCGTCTACGACTACACCTATATGACGGACGACGTGTTTCCCCGGATCGGCGAGAACGCGTTCGCCCCGTATGCGCGCGAGCTTCGCGGGCTCACGTTCGACGCCGAAACAGGGGCGCTTCTGTCGCGCCCGTACCACAAATTCTTCAATGCCGGAGAGCGCGAGGAAACGCTGCCGCAGAACCTCGATTTCGGCGCCGCCCACGCCGTGCTGGAGAAGCTTGACGGGTCGATGATCCACGTCTTTCTGGCGCCCGGCGGGAACCTTGCCTTCGCGACGCGCTCCGGCGTCACCGCGTTCTCCGACGCCGCCTTCGACTGGTTCAAGGATGCCGACGCATCGGGCGCGGGGCGGACGGCGGTCCGGCGCCTTTGCGAGGACGGCTACACGCCGATATTCGAGTGGACGTCGCCCTCCAACATCGTCGTGATCGAGCATGTGGAGCCGCGACTGACGCTGACGGCCGTAAGGCATCGCGAAAGCGGCCGTTATCTCGACATGCCGGACCTGCTGCATCACGCGCGAAGCATGCGCGTCGCGGCCGTCGGCTCATTCGATCCGGTGGCGGAATGGCCGTCCTTCGCCGAACGCGTCTTCGGCGAAACCGATGGCGAGGGCTACGTCCTGCGCTTCGCCGACGGCCACATGCTGAAGGTGAAGAACGCGCGCTATGCCAGGATCCACAAGCTGAAATCGCGGCTGGTCCAGGAGAAGGACGTGGTCGAGCTCGCGCTCGGCGGCGGCCTGGACGATATCCTGCCGCATCTGCCTGAGGCCGAGCGGGCGGCGCTCAGCGCCTACCGCGATGCGCTGATGGACGCCATCGGCAGGGTGGCGCGCCGCGTCGAGGAGACGGTCGCGGCCGGCCGGCTTGCTCTCGGCGCGGAGGACGCCCGCTTGGGCCAGAAGCGTTTTTGGCTGGAGCACGCGACACCGCTCGGCGCCGATCTGGCGGGCGTCGCCATGCTGGTCTGGAACGCGCGCGAGTCGGCGCTCGACGCGGTGTCGGGCCTCGTTGCGAAGAATACCGGCACCGGACCGCGTTTCGACGCTTTGGCGAATCGGCTCGGCCTGCCACGCTGGGGCTACTCCTTCGCCGGCGA
>JACCSN010000028.1 GCA_013812985.1 Hyphomicrobiales bacterium
CGGCGCGGACCGCCGCCACGAAAGCCTGGATCAGCGCCGGATCCTTCTTGCCCGGCGCGCTTTCCACGCCGGAGGAGACATCGACACCGGGCGCGCCGGTGACCAGGATGGCCGAGCCGACATTGTCCGCGTCGAGCCCGCCGGACAGAAACCAGGGGATCGGCGGCTCGAAATACTGCAGGATCGACCAGTCGAAGACCGAACCGTTACCGCCGGGGCGGGTCGCGTCTGGCGAGGGCTTGGCGTCAAAAAGAACGCGGTCGATATCGTAATGCGCGATCTGGAGAAGGTCGTCGCGCCCGCGAAGGCCGATCGCCTTCATCACCGGCCGGCCGAGCCGCTCCTGCGCGAAGGCGACGCGCTCGGGCGATTCCCGCCCGTGGAATTGCAGGAGATCGGGCCGCAGCGCCGCGACGATGGCGTCCAGGGTGGCGTCGTCGGCGTCGACCGTGAGGGCCACGATACCCGCCCGGCCGCGCACGCGCCCGGCGAGCTCCGCGGCGCGATGCGGCGAAAGGTTGCGCGGGCTCGCAGCGAAGAAGACGAAGCCGAGGTAATCGGCCCCTGCTTCAAGCGCGGCGTCTACGCCTTCCGGATCGGAAAGCCCGCAGATCTTGATCTCGGTCGGCATGCCGTTTTCGTGACATGAAACGTGCGCAAAGTCCAATGGCCGGGCTTTTTCTGAACCTGTTTACCCTCTCTTGTGGCAAGAGGAACTTCCGTCCGGGCGTCAGGTTAAGCCGCGGATCGGCAATCTCGAGGGGCGGGATGACATTCCGGAAACTCTTCGCGGCGGTGCTGGCCTGGCTGGCGGCCTCGATAGCCGGGCCGGCAATGGCGGAGGAGAGCGGCTGCCGGTTTCTGGAGATGCGGCTAATGCAGCTGCAATCCGGAGCTCGGAAAGCCTCTGAAGCCATGGCCGTGCACGACATGCTCGTGCAACGGCGCTGCCGCGCCGGCCCCCGGAAAGGGGCGCGCGAGACAAAAAGGCCCGAGGTCCGGAAGACGCCGGTTCCGGCAGCCCGGCCCGCCGCTCAGGCGAAGCCTGTCACCGCCGCGCGAGCGAAACCCGTGATCGGCGCCGCGCGAGCGAAACCCGTGGTCGGCGTCAGGGCCGCGCGGCGCACAAAGCCCGCGGCGATCAATCGCCCGCGCCCGGAACGCAAGGCGGCGCAGGGACCGGAACCGAAGGCGGAGGCGGACGTCTTGCTGGCCAACGGGACGTTCCGCACATTGTGCGTGCGCAGCTGCGACGGCTACTATTTCCCGATCAGTTTCTCGACAACGCGCGATCATTTCCCCTCCGATCAGGCGATCTGCGATCAGATGTGCCCGGCCGCCGGGTCCCGGCTTTATGTCCACGAGGTGGGCGATGGCGGGCCGGAAAACATGGTGTCCGTCGATGGGAGCGCCTATTCGGAGCTTCCCTCCGCTTTCAAGTATCGATCCGCGGTGGACGAGAGCTGCACGTGCCGGCCGCCGGGCGGCGATGCGGAGCGGGCAAATGCGATTGACGCGCCCGGCGCGCGACTCACACGAAATCGGATCGCGCCGCCGCCAATGCCGCGCCCGGCCTTCGGGGAAGACCCAGAGACGCTGGCCAATCGCGCCGGCAGGCTGGACTTCGGCGCGGCGCTCGCGCCGGCTCTCGCTTCACTTGATGGAACGGGGCGTTCCGTCCGGGTCGTCTGGCCGGAACGGCAATCCAGTCAAGCGGCGCTGATGATCTCCGCCGTGCCGAACTGAATGCGCCTGAGTGGGCGAGAGGTCGTGGCCCGACGCTAGTTGGCGGCCGTGGAGGCCAGATTCTCACCCTCGCGGGTGAGCAATTCGTCGATCCGTTGCCGTTCCTGCTCGAACGAGGCAAGCTCGGTCCCCTGCAGCTCGCGGCCGCGCGGCAGGCGGATCTTCATCGGGTCGACAAAGCGCCCATTGACCATCACTTCGAAATGCAGGTGCGGGCCGGTGGAGAGCCCGGTGGAGCCGACATAGCCGATCACCTGGCCCTGGCGAACGCGGGCGCCGGCTTTCAGGCCCTTGGCGTAGCCGCTCATGTGGTTGTAGGTCGTCTCGTAGCCGTTGGTGTGCTGGAGCGTGATGGAGCGGCCATAGGCGCCGCGATTGCCGATCTTCTCGATCGCGCCGTTTCCGGCGGCGATGATCGGCGTGCCGGAGGGAGCCGCCCAGTCGGTGCCGGAATGCAGCCGGTAACGCTTCAGAACTGGGTGACGGCGCATGCCGAACGGCGAGCTGAAGCGGGCCTGGGGGACGGGCTTGCGCATCAGGAATTTCTGGCCGCTCTTGCCGGCCTCGTCGTAATAGTCGACCGAGCCGTCGACCGCGCTTCGGAAGCGGTAAAATCGGTTGGTGGCGCTACCAAGCGTCAGCGCGGCATAGAGAATTTCGGCGCTGTCGCCCTCGCCTCCAGCCGCGCCTTCCAGGCCCTCCGCCGAATATATCACCTCAAGACCGTCGCTCGGGCTGAGGCGGCTGCCGAAATCCACATCGTAGGCGAAAATCCGGACAAGGCTTCCGATCAGACCTTTCGACATGTCGAGTGACATGCCGGTCCCCCACAGCCCGGCGAAGACGCTTGGCAACGCGCCTGAAGGCCTCGGCTTTTCTTCAATCGCCGGGATCTCGCGGTCATGCGCCGGCGCCTTGGCCGCCACATAGGTCCCGGTATCGGAGAGCGCGACTGTCGCGAGATCCCGCTCGCCCTCATGAAGTGTGACTCGAATGGGCCGCGTCGCGCCTGTCTTATCGGGCGCAAGCCCCAGAAGCAGCTTCTGCCCGGCGCGGAAATTGAACTCGAAATTGGCGACAAGCGCGGATTGGATGGCGGCGGCGTCCTCCGGCCTGGCGCCCTCGGCGATCAGCATCTTTCGCATGGAGGCGCCCTCCTTCACGGACACCACCTTCTCCTCGATATCCTTGTCCTCCAGTTCGTCTTCCGATTTTTCGATCAGCGACAGATTTTCCGGCGTGAGGGCCACGGCGAGGGAGGTCAGCGCGTTCGGATCGGCGCTGTCGATCTCGAAGCGGGCCGGATCGACATAGGGCAGCGAGGCGACTTCCACCGCGCCGTCGGAGAGGAAGGGCGCCAATTCCCGCACGGTCCGCTCCACCTCGGATACGGCGAGCTCGGCCGTCCTGTCATAGTCGCCGCCGGCGAGCGGCAAATCCTGCACCTTGATCGCCACCTCGCCGTCGACTTCGGCGGTATAGATGGAATCGCTCGCCGCCACTTCGACCGGCGGATTCTTGCTGCCATCGGAGAAAATATCCAGCGGATTGAAGCCGGGCACCCGGGCCGAGATCTCGGGCGAGACAGGGGCGGCGAGAGCCGTGCGGACATGCGCGAAAGGGCGCACGCGCACGATATCGCGGTCGTCCGCGCGGGTCACGGTGGATATCTGGATGACGCGGCGCGTCACCCCGGTTTCAGCAACGGGTCGGAAGCGGTCGCCTTTGCGCGCCAGCGCGCCGTTGTCGCCGTTCGGCGAGGTTCGTGCGATCGCCGGGCGGACGATCAGGTAATGATCGAAACCGACGGCAGCCTGCAACGCGCCCCCGATCAGGCCGACTGAGAATATTCCGGTCAAGACGGAGCCGGCGAGCCAGCGCAAGCTGACACGACGCCGGTCCGGCGGACTGTTCGTAACGTTGCGCGTATAAAGCGGGTCTTCGTCGCCGAGGTCGACGGCCGGCAGCTGGACGCGATGCCTTTGCGCAGAATGCAAGCCCTGTCCCCGTCTGTGACTTCAAGGCGCGCTCCGGCGGAATCCGCGAGATTGGCCTCATCGTGACGCGAGGTGGCCGCAGCGGCCCCTTCCTGTCAACCGCCTTGGCGCATGTGAGCCCGCGCCGCGGATCGCCGCGGCTCTTTGAAAGGGCGGTGACGACGGGCTCCGAGCGTGCCGGCTCCTGGCGCCCGGGGGCTTGCAGGCGGGCTCGGAAGCGCCCATTTCTGCGATGCGCGGCGGGTTTCCTGGCGCGCGAGAGGCTCGCCGCTTCCACCCTGTCTGGCAAAAAAATGACGGCTCGGGTTTTTGGGCTGTTGACAGGGCGGGTGGTGGTGAATATATCACCTCTACACCGGCTGCGGGGCCAGAGAGAAATCTCGGCTCAACGGTTCGGTTTTCCTGACAAACGGATGGGCAAGCCGGTTCGGCCGGTAGTTTATTCGTCGCCGAAAGACTGGATCGATCGGCTGGGCGGCGGGCTTATTCGCCGGTTCTTTGACAATTTGGTTTTGAAGAAAGAGAAGCGTAGACGGCGAGGTCTTTGCGGGCGCTGCTTCTGCAGCGCCGTGAACGAGACTTCGGCGGTTACGTTTTTCTGAGAACTCACATAACTTCGATCGTTCAGCTTTCGGGTTGGGCTGTTGAAGGTGTGACCTCGTCAATGCGTGACCATTAAAAGCCGAGACAAAATCTCATTCAACCTGAGAGTTTGATCCTGGCTCAGAACGAACGCTGGCGGCAGGCTTAACACATGCAAGTCGAACGCCCCGCAAGGGGAGTGGCAGACGGGTGAGTAACGCGTGGGAACGTACCTTTCGGTTCGGAATAACCCAGGGAAACTTGGGCTAATACCGGATACGCCGGAAACGGGAAAGATTTATCGCCGAAGGATCGGCCCGCGTCGGATTAGCTAGTTGGTGGGGTAACGGCCCACCAAGGCGACGATCCGTAGCTGGTCTGAGAGGATGATCAGCCACACTGGGACTGAGACACGGCCCAGACTCCTACGGGAGGCAGCAGTGGGGAATATTGGACAATGGGCGCAAGCCTGATCCAGCCATGCCGCGTGAGTGAAGAAGGCCTTAGGGTTGTAAATCTCTTTCGGCGGGGAAGATAATGACGGTACCCGCAGAAGAAGCCCCGGCTAACTCCGTGCCAGCAGCCGCGGTAATACG
>JACCSN010000055.1 GCA_013812985.1 Hyphomicrobiales bacterium
GGCGAAGGAAGGCCGCGCCATCGCGCCGCGGTCGATCAGGGCAGCGACGCGCACCGGATCGCCCGGATCGCCCGGCCCGTCGCCGGCGATGACGCCGAACTCGCGCCCGCCCATCGCCAGCATGCCGGTCAGCGGACGCCCATGCACGTCGGCGTTCCAGGTCATGCCGCTTGTCCGGGACAGCGCCTCGGGCGCGAAGGCGTCGCTCAGGCCGACGATCCAGGTCCCTGTCGAAATGACCGCGAGGTCGGCCAGGCCGGCCTGCTGATAGCGGTAGACATTGGCGCTGGAATCGTGGATGCCGCACAAAATCGCCATGTCATCCAGAAGATTGTGGCGCCGTGCGAGTTCCGGCTTGAGGCGCCCGACGGCGCGCCAGGCCGGCCGGATCGCCGGCATGAGCCTGCCCCACCTCCGTTCAGTGACCATGTTTGCGTAGCGCCGAACGGGTATGTCCCAGAGCTGCGATTGCGCGCCGAGATAGGTGAGCTCCGTGGCCGCCGCGCCGGAGAGACGCCATGCCCAATATTGCGGCCCGCCGAGGAACCAGCGCGCGCGGGCAAGGGCCTCGGGCCATTCCGTCTCGATCCACAGGATCTGTCGCGCCAGGTGCGCCGCGCCCGCCATGATTGGGCTCCCCCGCTCCTCGACCGTGCCGGCAAGCGCGCGGTAGTCCCGGTTCACCTCCGCTGGAACCTCCTGTTCGTAATCCATCATCGGCATGACCGGGCCGCCGTCATCAACCAGCACTCCGGCCGAGCCATGGCCGCAGGCTACAAAAGCTCCGATGGCATGCCGCCGCGCCAGCGCGGCAAGCGCGCCGAACAGCCACTCCTCAAGGCCAGCGAGATCGGGATGCCTGTATGGCGGGCCGGGCCTCGTGTCGTTCGCCGTCGAGACAGTCTCCAGGATCGCCCCGTCGCGCGACGCGGCGCTCAGCTTGACGTTGGTCTTGCCGACATCGAGGACAGCGACGCCGCTCATCGTGCCTTCCTATTGACTCGCACCGGAGAACGTCACGGACAAGTTCATACCCTCAATGTCGTCATTGCCGGACTTGATCTGACTTGATCCGGCAATCCATTCCGTAGCGGTCGCGATAACTACAAACGCAACGGAATGGATGCCACGGTCTAGCCGTGGCATGACGACAGAAATTGCTTATTCCCCGGTGACCGTCCGTCTTTGCGCGTCGATCCTCCTCAGAAAAACGAGACGCCACTACTCAGCCCCCTTCAGCGCAGGTGCCCCCTGTAGTAGAGCGCGAAGACGCTCGTCGCGATGAGCAGGCCGCCCCAGATCGCGATGGTTAGGAACTGGCTGAATCCGAGCAGGTTGAAGGCCGAGGAGATCACCTGAAGGATGATCAGCGCCAGGATCAGCCCGCCGACCTTGCCGAAGCCGCCGAACGGGTCGGTGCCGCCGAGCACGGCGGCGAGGATCGTCACCAACAGGTAGCTCTCCGCGTAGGACGCGTTGGCGGAGTTGAAGCGCGACAGCATCACCAGCCCGGCGACGCCGGCGAGCAGGCTGGAGAGCACGTAGATCTTCATGATCACCCGGCGGGTGCGCACGCCGGAAAAGCGCGTCGCCTCGGCGTTCGACCCCATCAGGTAGATGGCGTTGCCGAACGGCGTGCGGCGCAGCATCACCGCGACGGGAATGGCGCAGAGCACGAAGATGAACATCGCGAACGGGATGCCCAGCACGGTCCCGTTGGCGATAAATTCGATCGGCTCGGGAAAGCCGGATATGACGTTGCCGCGGGTGAGGCCCACCGACAGGCCCTTGACCATCGTCATCGTCCCGAGCGTCGCCAGGATCGGCGAGACGCCGAGGTAAGCGATCACAAAGCCGTTGATGAGCCCGATGATCGTGGCCACGGCGAAGCCGGCGAGCACCGCCGCGACCTGCCAGGCGCCCCAGCCAAATCCTTGCGCCTCCGGAACGAAGGTCGTCAGCACATAGGCCATGGTCAGCGCGCAGAGATTGGCGGTGGAGATGATCGACAAATTCAGCCCGCCCGACAGCAGCGTGATCATCATGGCGAGCGACAGGATGCCGAGCTCCGGCATCTGGAACGCCATCGAGCGCAAGACCCCGG
>JACCSN010000058.1 GCA_013812985.1 Hyphomicrobiales bacterium
CGATCCTGTTGGCCGAAAAGCTGATCGAGATGGCGCCCGTGCCGATGTCGAAGGTGTTCTTCGGCAATTCGGGCTCCGACGCCAACGACACCCAGGTGAAGCTCGTCTGGTATTACAACAATGCGCGTGGGCTACCGGAGAAGAAGAAGATCATCGCCCGCCACCGGGGTTATCACGGCGTTACGATCGTCGCGGCGAGCCTGACGGGCCTCCCCGGCAACCATTCCGGCTTCGACCTTCCGTTGCCCTTCGTCAAGCATACGACTGCGCCGCACCGGCTCTGGGAGGCGCAGCCGAGCATGTCCGACGCGGACTTCACGGCGAAACTCGTCGGCGACTTGGAAGATTTGATCGAGGCGGAGGGGGCGGACACGATCGGCGCCATGATCATGGAGCCGGTGATGGGCGCCGGCGGCGTGATCGTCCCGCCGGACGGCTATTACCCGGCGATCCAGGCGGTGCTGGACCGGCACGACATTCTCTGCATCGCCGATGAGGTGATCTGCGGCTTCGGCCGGCTTGGCACGATGTTCGGCACCGAAGCTTTGGACATGCGGCCGGACCTGATCACCGTCGCCAAGGGCATCACCTCGGCTTACGTGCCGCTCTCCGGCTGCATGGTGTCGGAAAAGGTCTGGCGCACGATCGTCGACGGCGGCGAGCGCTACGGCTTCTTCGGCCACGGCTACACCTACACGGCGCACCCGCTCGCCGCCGCGGCGGCGCTGGCCAACCTCCGGATCATCGAGGAGGAAGACCTCGTCGAGGCGGCGGCCGAGCAGGGCCGCTTCATGCACGAGCAGCTTCAGGAGCACTTCGCCGATCATCCGCTGGTCGGCGACATAAGCGGGTTTGGGCTGATCGGGGCCGTCGAGTTCGTGGCGCGGCGCGATCCGGCGACGCGCTTCGATCCGGCGCTCAAAGTGGGTCCACGCGTGGTCAAGGCGGCGCGCGAACGCGGCCTGATCACCCGCGCGCTGCCGCTTTCCGATTCCATCTCCTTCTCGCCGCCGCTGACGATTTCGCAGGACGAGATCGCCACGATGGTGGAGCGGGCGCGGGAGGCGGCGGACGCGGTGTTGGATGAGCTGGTTCGCGACGGCAGCTGGAACGGACGCCAGCGCCCCCAATGAGAACATCCAGCGTTGCCAACCACGTAGGGTGGGCAAAGCGACAGCGTGCCCACCTTCTGCCTGGCGCTACTGATGTCGACGATAAGCTTGCCGAGCTGGTTGGGATCGCGGGGGCGCTTGGGGGCTTGGGCATTCACGGGGCTCCTGCTTTACGCTAAGCATAGGCGAGGCGGCGGCTGACTCCAGTTTGGCCGCCCCCGTGCGGCTCACCCTGGGAGAACGAACGTGGCAGGAAGAGAAATCGTCGTCACCGCCTGGAATAACGGAGGCCCCGGCTACGGCTTCAAAATGTCGGCTGCTGACCGCAATTCCTGCCTCAAGCGGGAGTGGGGAGCGATCGAGCTTTACCTTCCCGGCCATGCCCAGCCTATCCGTGTGAATATCGACAAGGACTCGATGTGGAATGACACCTGCCGGGAGGTGATCAGTAAGGACATAGGGGCATGGATGCGCAGCACCGGAATAGCCCCTTGGCCAGCAGGATCGCCACCAAAGTTCCGGCTCACTCCCCGATCCGAACGCTCTTTCGACGTTCGTCCGATCTGATTTCAAACTGATGCACTACCGGAATTTCTCCTGAATTGGCAATTCGCTTGTCCATGGGCTAGGAGGCTCGCCCGAGGTATGGCTCCATATGCAAATGCAATATGATCTCGCGCAGGCGATAAGAAATGTGGGCCATATAAACGTCGAACGGCTTGCCGCAGCCGTGTGATCGGCGCCATCCCTGGTCGTTCGGGATTATGTCCCGCTCGCATAGCGAACGGTTGTGCGCATCAAGCGAGCTGCGCTAGGTTCGCGGATGCGGTCGGAGAGCCTAATGGACAGGAACAGCGTCAACTGGTCGGGGCCGATGCCGGCCGTCACCACGCCATTCGACGACGCGGGCCGTATCGACGAGCGTTCGTTTTCGGACAACATCGGGCGCCTGCTCGATGCCGGCGCGACGGGAATTGTCGCCGGCGGCTGCACGGGCGAGTTCTGGGCGCTGACGCATGAGGAGCGTAAGCGCATCTCTGATCTCGCCGTCGCCGCCTCGGGCGGGCGCGGGACGGTGATCGTCGGGACCGGCGCCGTGACCGTGGACGAGACGGTGGCGCTGACCAACCACGCCGAAAAAGCCGGGGCCGACGGCGCGCTGATCCTGCCGCCCTATTTCGTCAAGCTCTCCGACGACGAGATATTCGCGCACTATCAGGACGTAACCGATCGGACCGGCCTGCCGGTGCTCCTCTATAACATCCCCGGCAACGCGGTGAACGCGCTGACCCCGGCGCTGGTCAGCCGCCTTGCCGACCTCGACAATGTGGTCGCGGTGAAGGAGAGCTCCGGCGACTGGAACAACTTCTACGCAACCATGCTCGCCGTCCGCGACAGGCTGAGGGTGTTCTGCGGCCCCTCTTCAATCTTCGGAGTTCCGGCGGTGGAGCTTGGCGCCGACGGCACGGTCGACTGCTTTCCGAACATGTGGTCGCCGGGCGGGCTCGACCTCTATCACGCCCCGGCGCGCGGCGATCATGCCAGGGGCGCGGAGTTGCAGGCGCTGGGACGGCGGCTGACCGACCTGTGCACCTCGGAGGGCCGCACGCTCTACCCGGCGACGAAGGCCGCCATGGACATGATGGGCTTCCCCGGCGGCGGCAAGCCGCGCGCCCCGCTGCGGCCGCTCGCCGGTGCGCCACTGGACGGGCTCCGGCGTGGGCTTCAACATCTGCAAATGATCTGACAAGACGCCTGAGGGCGACGACAGGAGACGGACATGACCGCGCACCAGATGATCCCCGGCGCCGCGCCGCAACTTGAGCCACGCGACTACAAGACAAGTTTCGGCGAGTTCATCGGCATCGGCCCGAACGGCAATTTGTGGGTTGACGGTTGCGATGTGAAGGAGATCGTCGACCGGTTCGGGACACCTCTCTACATCATCTCCGAGAATCAGCTCCGCTACACCTACCGGGAATTCCGCGACGCTTTCCGCCGGCATTACGCGAATGTCGAGATCCTCTTCGCCAACAAGTCCAATAACGGTCTCGCGATCCGCCACATCATGAACCAGGAGGGCGCGGGCGGCGACTGCTTCGGCGTCAACGAGATGTACATCGCGCTGCTCGCCGGCACCAATCCGAAGACGCTGGTCCTCAACGGCTCCAACAAGCAGGACGAGGAGCTGGAGATGGCGATCCAGAACGGCCTCTGCATCAACATCGACGCCGAGGACGAGCTGGACCGCATCGACGAGATGTGCCGCCGGCTCGACAAAGGCGCCGATGTCGGCATCCGGCTGAAACTCGATCTGGAGCCGCTCAGGAACCGCACCGGCGTCGCGATGCACGGGCCGGGCACTCTGAAGGAGCAGAGCGATTCGACCAAATGGGGCATGAGCCGCGAGCAGACGGTCGACATCGTCAAGCGCGCGCAGAAGATGCCGCAAATCAACCTGATGGAGATCCACTTCCATCTGTCGCGCATGTCGAACGACGCCAGCGACTTCGCCGTCATGGCGCGTGAGATGATCACCTGGTCGGGCTTCATCCGCGACGAGACCGGCTGGACGCCGCCTTGCGTCGATATCGGCGGCGGCTGGACGTTTGGCAAATGGTACGGGACCGGGCCGAACAAGCAGCTCGACGATTCCAATGCCCCAACGGCGGAAGATTACGCGCGGCTTTGCGCGGCGGCGATCAAGGACGAGGCGCAAAAACTCGGCCTGCCGCTGCCGAAATTGCGCCTGGAGCCGGGGCGCTCGCTCTCCGGCCCTGCCGGCGTCGCGGTCGGCACCGTCGGTGCGGTGAAGACGGGCGAGCGGAAGAAGTGGGTGAACCTCGATCTCTCGACGAACCACCTCTCCTGGGCGGCGGTGCTCGACTGGTACTACCATTCCGTGCCGGTAATGGACGCCGGCGCGGACGGGACGGAAACGGTCGATCTGGTCGGTCCGCTGTGCAATTCCGATGAGATCGGCCCGCACCGCAAGATGCCGCTCCTGAAGCGCGGCGATTACGTCGCCTTCCTCGACGCCGGCGGCTACACGGAATCCTCGGCGGCCCGCTACAACGCCCAGCTCCTGCCGGCCTCCGTGCTGGTCAGCGGCGAGCGGGCGGAGATCATCACCGAGCGCGAACAACTGAAGGACGTGGCCGGTCGCTTCAAGGTGCCGCCGCGGCTGTTGGCCGGCTCCTTCGCCCCACAATCGTAGCCCGGATGAAGCGGAGCGAAATCCCGGAAGCGCCGCTCATCGTTGGCGGCCATCATGCTTTGGCGGGCGAGCCAAAGACGATCCGGCAAGCTATATGCGCGGGGGCAGCCCCGGATTGCGCTCCGCTCCATCCGGGCTACGAAGGGGGTGACGCATGAACCTCGGCATCTCTGGCCGGCGCGCCCTCGTCTGCGGCGGCAGCAAGGGGCTGGGGCGGGCGGCCGCGCTGGCGCTTTCGCGCGAGGGCGTCAAGGTGACGATCGTGGCGCGCACGCTGGCGACGCTGGAGGAAACGGCGCGGGCGATCAGCGCGGAAACCGGCCAGCCGGTGCACCCGGCCGCCGCGGACGTGACGACGGCGGAAGGCCGCGCCGAAGCGCTCGTCGCCTGCCCCGCGCCCGACATCCTGGTCACCAATCCCGGCGTCCGGCAGACCCCCGCCGACTTCCGCACGCTCTCGCACCAAGACTGGCTGCAGTGGCTGGATGCGCATTTCTTCTCGGCGGTCGAGCTGATCCAGGCGGTTGTTCCCGGAATGGCCGAACGCCGCTTTGGACGCGTGGCGAACATCTCGGTTTCCAACATCAAGTTCCCGCAGGTGAATTTCGCGCACAGTCACGGCGCGCGGCTGGCGCTCGCCGGCGCTATCGCCTCGATGGTGCGCGAGCTCATCCCGCACAACGTGACGATCAATAGCGTCTGCCCCGGCTTCTTCGACACGGAGGCCTTGCAGACCAACCTGCACGGCCATGCCGCTCGGGGGAACACGACCTACGAGGCGATCGTGGCGGACCGCATCCGCTCCTGCCCGGCCGGGCGCTTCGCCGACCCGCAGGAATGCGGCGACCTGATCGCCTTCCTGTGCAGCGCTCAGGCCGGCTTCATGACCGGCCAGAACATCGTCAACGACGGCGGCGTCTATCAGGGGCTGTTCTGAGCGTGGAGGACGACCCGCGCGAGTCGCGCTCGGAGCTGCTCTCGCCCGACCGGCGCGTCGTCATGCTGTCGGGCGCCTCGCGCGGCATCGGCGCGGCGCTGGCGCGGCGGCTCCTGGCGGATGGATTCCGGCTGTCGCTTGGCGTGCGCCGGCCGGCGGACGCGCGGGCGAAATTCGGGGAGCTTGGCGCGGAGCGGCTCCTGGTCTGCCGATTCGACGCGTTTGACGCGAATACCGCTCAGGCCTGGGTTGACGAGACGAAGGCGCATTTCGGCCGGATCGACGCCCTGATCAACAATGCCGGATTGACGAAGCCGCTGTCCTTCGCGGAAGGCGGCGAGGATGCGCTGGACGACCTCTGGGCGGTGAACGTCAAGGCGCCGTTCCGGCTGATCCGCCTCGCCCTCCCCCACTTGGCCGAAAGCGGCAATGGGCGGATCATCAATGTTGCCTCGACCGACGCCAAACGCTACCGCGACGGGACGGTGTCGATCGCCTACGCCATGACCAAGCACGCCGTGCTGGCGCTCACCCACGCCGCTAAGTTTGCCGGCTGGGAGCATGGCGTGCGCGTCACCGCGCTGTGCCCCGGCGCGGTCGACACCGATTTCACGGCTGGCATACCTGGCGTGACACCGGCGGCGAACCGCATGGCGCCGACGACGCTGGCGGAAATCGTCTCGCTGCTGCTCAGGCTGCCGAACAATGCATCGGTCGCCGAGCTCGTTGTCAACACGCGGCTCGAATCCACGCTTTGACGATCGGAGGAATGGAAAAGGCAACTAGACGGCCACCCCGCGAACTTCTCCGGTTGTCATCCCGGAAACGACGCGAAGCGGCGTTGTCCGGGATTCATGAACGCCGCAGCATCGCGAGTGTACTGAAAGGCCCAAGATACTCGGCATGCTTCGGCGATTATGGATCCCGGTCTTGGCCTTTCGGCCAAACCGGGATGACAATCTCCCGAACTGGCAAGCAGGTTCACCGCACCGTTCGCAATGTGCACGCACCACCCTCCGTCGCGGGGGGCAGAGGCGGTCGCACTATCATAAGGAGCGCTTGAAACGGCATGCGTGACGACGCAAGACGCCAGGCGGCTTATGAGCGCGGCCGAACCGCCCTCCACTTCGTCGACATGCAGCGCATTTTCCTCCTGCCGGGGCTGGATTCCGGCCATGCGGGCGATCATGACGACTACCTCCACAGCCGCGTCCGCGAGACCGTTCTGCCCAACGCGCGCCGGACTGGTTGGTCTAGTCGCGCAGATTAGCTGATCGGTTGCGAACCGCCCTACTCCGCCGCGGTCGCAAGCGCCTCGCGCTGCCGCCGCTTCCGCAGGTAAGCCCGCCAGGTCATCGCCCAGCGTTCCGGGTCCTCCAGCGGCGCCGGGTCGAGCTTGCCGATCACCTGGTTGTGCGGCGCGGTCTTCACCGTCTCGGGATCGGCATAAGCCTCGGCGCAGACATGGCGGAGCACGGCGATCCACGTGTCGATGTCCTCCTTCGACCACATCTCGCCGGCTTCCGGCGTGAAGGGATGCGGGACGAGCCACGGCTCGTGGCTCATCCAGAAGGCGTCGACGCCGAAATCGGCCATGCGGTTCTGCACGTCGGCGATGCCGATTCCGGTCTCGTCGAAGAGCTGGCCGAGGCTGAAGCGCGTCATCTCCATGCGC
>JACCSN010000139.1 GCA_013812985.1 Hyphomicrobiales bacterium
CTGTTCCAGCACCTGTTCTGGTTCTTCGGCCACCCCGAGGTCTACATCCTGATCCTGCCGGGCTTCGGCATCATCAGCCACGTGATCTCGACATTCTCCCGCAAGCCGGTCTTCGGTTATCTCGGCATGGCCTACGCCATGGTGGCCATCGCCGTCATCGGCTTCGTCGTGTGGGCGCACCACATGTTCACCACCGGCATCAGCGTGAACACCCAGGCCTATTTCACCTTCGCCACGATGGTGATCGCGGTTCCGACCGGCGTAAAGGTGTTCTCCTGGATCGCCACGATGTGGGGCGGCTCGATCTCGTTCAAGACGCCCATGCTGTGGGCGATCGGCTTCATCTTCCTGTTCACCGTCGGCGGCGTCACCGGCATCCAGCTCGCCAATGCCGGCCTCGACCGCGCCATGCACGACACCTATTTCGTCGTCGCGCACTTCCATTACGTGCTGTCGCTCGGCGCGGTCTTCGCGATTTTCGCCGGCTGGTACTACTGGTTCCCCAAGATGACCGGTTACATGTATAACGAAGCGGTCGGCAAGACGCATTTCTGGATGACCTTCATCGGCGTGAACCTCGTCTTCTTCCCGCAGCATTTCCTCGGCATCGCCGGCATGCCGCGACGCTATATCGACTATCCGGACGCCTTTGCCGGCTGGAACGCGATCTCCTCCTGGGGCTCCTATATCTCGGGCGTCGGCACGCTGGTGTTCCTCTACGGCATCTTCGAGGCTTTCGGCCGCAAGCGGCTGGTCGGCGACAATCCCTGGGGAGAGGGCGCCACGACGCTGGAATGGCAGCTGCCGTCGCCGCCGCCGTTCCACCAATGGGAAGAGCTGCCGCGGATCAGATGATCGTGTCGGGAGGCAGGGCGGCTTGGCGCTCACCACTCCCCTTGTCGTCATGCCGTGGCTTGACCATGGCAGCCATTCCGTGGCGGTCCCGCATGGGGCGTTACGGAATGGATTGCCGGATCATCCTCGGACTCGATGCGGGGACCGGCAATGACGACGGAGTTGTTGCGATGGCCCTTCAGTGCTGTGAACAGTAGAACGGATAAGCGCGGACAATGGCTGTTGTTGAAGGGACTCCGGAGGCCCTTGCCGATCTCGGCGGCGCCGATGTCGAGGATTACCTCGCGCTTCTGAAGCCGCGCGTCATGTCGCTCGTCGTCTTCACGGCGCTGGTGGGCATGGTCGCCGCCCCCGGCGGCCTCCACCCCGTGCTGGCGGCTATCGCCTTGCTGGCCATTGCCGTCGGCGCGGGCGCTTCGGGCGCGCTCAACATGTGGTACGACGCCGACATCGACGGCGTGATGAAGCGCACCCGCGACCGGCCGGTCCCGGCGGGCCGCGTCAAGCCGGAGGAGGCCCTCGCCTTCGGACTCGTGCTCTCCGCGTTCTCGGTCGCGGTGCTGGGGCTCGCCGCCAACTGGCTGGCCGCCGGGCTGCTTGCCTTCACGATCGTCTTCTATGTCGCCATCTACACGATGTGGCTGAAGCGCCGGACGGCGCAGAACATCGTCATCGGCGGCGCCGCCGGCGCGCTGCCGCCGCTCGTCGGCTGGGCGGCGATGACCGGCGGAGTAGCGCTTGAGCCTTTGCTGCTCTTCCTCGTGATCTTCATGTGGACGCCGCCGCATTTCTGGGCGCTGGCGCTGTTCACCCACGGCGATTACCAGCGCGCCGGCGTTCCGATGATGCCCAATGTGGCCGGCGCGGCCTCGACGCGGCTCCAGATCCTCGTCTATTCGCTGCTGCTGGCCCCGATCGGCGCGCTGCCGTGGCTGTTCGGGCACGCCGGGCCGGCCTACGGCGTCGCCGCCGCGTTGCTCGGGGCTGAGTTCGTGCGCCGCGCCGCTCTCCTCTGGCGGCGGGGCGATGCCGGCGACAACCGCGCCGCCAAGCGCCTTTTCGGCTTCTCCATCGTCTATCTTTTCGCCCTGTTCGCCGTGCGGCTCGTTGAAGCCGGCGCCGCCACGCTGATGGGGAATTGATTGCCGGACGCTCCGCGGACCGTGACGGAGGAACAGGCGAGACGCCGGCGTCGGCGGTCGGTCGCGCTAGCCATTTTGCTTGGCGCCCTCGTCGTGCTCTTTTACGTGATGGCGCTCGTGCAAGGCCCAGCCGTCCTTGAACGCCCGATCTGAGGTGACGTGGTCGCAATGTTGATCGCCGCGAAGAAGCCCACCCGAAATGCCCTGTTGGCGCTGACGCTCGTCGGCCTCGTTGCGGGCATGACCGGCTTGGCCTTTGCTTCCGCGCCGCTCTATCGAATGTTTTGCGAGTTCACCGGCTATGGCGGCACGACGCAGCGGGCGGAATCCGGCTCCGATCGGATGGTCGACCGCGAGATCGTCGTCCGCTTCGACGCCAATGTGTCGGGTCTGCCCTGGCGTTTCCGGCCGGAGGTCCCGCAGGTGCATGTGAAGCTCGGGGAAACGGTCCTGGTGAACTTCATAGCCGAGAATGCCGGGCCGCGCGTAAGTGTCGGGACCGCGACGTTCAACGTGCAGCCGGACATGGCCGGTGCCCATTTCAACAAGATCGAATGCTTCTGCTTCACCGAGCAGGCGCTGCGGCCCGGCGAGCGCATCACGATGCCGATGCAGTTTTTCGTGTCGCCCGATTTGGCCGACCAGCGCGAGTTGAATGCGACGCGAACGATCACCTTGTCCTATACGTTCTTTCCGGTGGCCGATGCGAGACAACCGGTCGCGCAGGCCGGTGGCGACGGCGGCGGCGGAAGCTTGTAGAACGATTCCGGGCGGTTCGCGCCGGCCCGGTCGCGAAGAGATGGGAACAGACGGCCATGGCTGAGGCTCACGCGAAGCACCACGATTACCACCTGGTCGATCCGAGCCCATGGCCGATCATCGGCGCCGTCTCGGCCTTCGCGCTGGCCATCGCGGCCATTTCGGCCATGCATGGCGCGACCTGGCTGTGGACCATCCCGGGATTTCTAGGCGTCGCTTACACGATGTTCGCCTGGTGGTCCGACGTGGTGCGGGAAGCCCATCGCGGCGACCACACCCGCGTGGTCGGGCTTCATCTGCGCTACGGCATGATCATGTTCATCGCCTCGGAGGTGATGTTCTTCGTCGCCTGGTTCTGGGCGTTCTTCGACGCCAGCCTGTTCGCCAACGAGCTCCAGCAGACCGCCCGCGTCCAGGCGACTGGCGGTCAATGGCCGCCGGCCGGCATGGAAGTGCTCGACCCCTGGCACCTTCCGCTCCTCAACACGCTGATCCTGCTGACCTCGGGCACCACGGTCACCTGGGCGCATCATGCGCTTCTGCACAATGATCGCCGCGGGCTGAAATGGGGCCTGGCGCTGACGGTCGTGCTCGGCATGATCTTCACGGCCGTCCAAGCCTATGAATACGTCAACGCGCCGTTCGACTTCGCCGGCAACATCTATGGCGCGACCTTCTTCATGGCGACCGGCTTTCACGGCTTCCATGTGATCATCGGGACGATCTTTCTCCTGGTCTGCCTGTTCAGGGCCATGCGCGGCGACTTCACGCCGCGGCAGCATTTCGGCTTCGAGGCGGCCGCCTGGTACTGGCACTTCGTCGACGTGGTCTGGCTCTTCCTGTTCATCTGCATCTATGTTTGGGGCAATGCCGGCGGCGTTTTCCACGGATAGGATCGAGCGGCGCTTCGCGGCGCCGCCTGAAACCTGAGGCCCAATGACGGATGACCAGGCGCTCTATCCGCCGCAGGAGCCTTTCGCGACGGGCCTGAGGGCCCGCTGCCCGCGCTGTGGCGAGGGCCGCCTGTTCGACGGTTTCCTCAAGCTCGCGCCGGGATGCAAGGCTTGCGGGCTTGATTTCAGCTTCGCCGATTCCGCCGACGGCCCGGCCTTCTTCATCGTCACCGCGGTCGGCTTCATCGTCGCCGGCGCGGCCCTCCTCGTCGAGATCAGCTATTCGCCGCCGATCTGGGTGCATGTCGTGCTGTGGGGGCCGCTGGTGCTCG
>JACCSN010000154.1 GCA_013812985.1 Hyphomicrobiales bacterium
CAAGTGCTGAATGCGGACACGGCCGAGGCGGCTTTGGTGTTCCTGCGGCTGGCGGCGGGCGAGGTGCAGGAAGCGGAGCTGGCCGATTGGCTCCGGCGCAACGCTTCGCCGCTCGACGCCGCAAGTGCTGACCAGACGCGCGGGCCGTCACGCTGATACTGGGTGCGCTCAGGCGTTTGCGCTTATCTGGCCGTCCGCTCCCGAGCACGTCATGCTCCGCCTCAACCGTTTGCGCCCGCGTCGCTTTGCCCGGGCGGGAACGCTGGACGCCGGAACCGGCGATCATATCTTCGCTTCGGGAAGGTGATCCGTGCTGAAGCCGACGAGCGCCATTTACAACTTCGATGCCCGCCGCGACGAGGCGAAGTCCCCGCGGCCCCCCCAGGGACATCCGCGTGTAAATGCGGGCCGCGTCGGCGTGCTCATCGTCAATCTCGGCACGCCGGATGGGACGGGCTACTGGCCCATGCGCCGCTATCTGAGCGAGTTCCTGTCGGACCGCCGGGTCATCGAACGGCCGGCTTTCCTCTGGCAGCCGATCCTGCAGGGCGTCATCCTCTCGGTCCGGCCAAAGAAAAGCGGCGCGCTCTACGAGTCGATCTGGAACCGCGATCTGGACGAGTCCCCGCTGCGCACATTCACCCGCGCCCAGGGCGAAAAGCTCGCGACCGAGCTTGCGACCGAGGAGAACGTGCTGGTCGACTGGGCCATGCGCTACGGCAAGCCGGCCATCGGCGACCGGCTGCGGGCGCTGAAGCGCGCCGGGGCCGAGCGCATCCTCGTCTTCCCGCTCTACCCGCAATACAGCGCCACGACGACGGCGACGGTGAACGACGCGGCCTTCGCCGCGCTGAGGAAGATGCGCTGGCAGCCGGCGATCCGCACCGTGCCGCCCTATCCTGACGAACCCGTCTACATCGACGCGCTGGCCGAGAGCATCGCCGACCACCTCGCCGGCCTGGAGTTTGTCCCCGAGGTGGTCCTCGCCTCCTATCACGGCCTGCCGGTCTCCTATTTCCGGAAGGGCGACCCGTATCACTGCCACTGCCACAAGACCTCGCGGCTCCTGGCCGAACGTCTCGGCTGGCGCGAGGGGCGGCTCGTCACGACCTTCCAATCCCGCTTCGGCCCGGAGGAATGGCTACAGCCCTATACCGACAAGACGCTGGAGCGCCTGGCGGGCGAGGGCGTGCGGAAGATCGCCGTGGTCAATCCAGGCTTTGTCTCCGACTGCCTGGAGACATTGGAGGAGATCGCCGTCCAGAACGCCGAGATTTTCCACGCGGCCGGCGGCGAGCATTTTTCGCACATCCCGTGCCTGAACGACTCCCCGGCCGGGATGCGGGTAATCACGGCGGTGGTGCTCAGGGAGCTGCAAGGCTGGATTTGATCGGCATGCCCGGCCGTAGACGCGTCGTCAGGACTCCATGAAAGTTGCAAATGCGTCCTTGTAATCGGGATGCCAGCGCGACAGTGGCGGGCGGTTTTGGATGATGTCCTCCGCCGCCCAGCGGATCCGCTTCTCGTCCATCGCGCGCGTCACGTCGTTGTCGGGGCAGAGGATGTAGAAGTCGCCGCGGGCCATGGCGGGCAGCAGGAAATCGATGACCTGCTCGGGCGTGCAGGCGCCCGGCGGCTTCTCCGACGTGCGCGCCCTGGTGAAGCCGGTGAATGTGAAGCCGGGAACCAGAAGGTGGGCAGTGACCTGGCAACCCTCGATGTTGCGCAGTTCGTGCTGGAGCGCTTCCGTGACGACCTTCACGCCGGCCTTGCTGACGTTGTAGGCGGTGTCGCCGGGCGGCGTGGTGATGCCCTGCTTGGAGCCGGTGTTGACGATGGCGCACGGCCTTCCCTGCTCGACCATCTTGGGACCAAAGACCTGCACGCCGTTGACGACGCCCCAAAGGTTCGCGCCGAGGATCGCCTCCCAGCGCTCGGCGCCGCCGAACATCGTTCCGCCGCCTTCGCGGCCGGCGTTGTTCATCAGAAACGACACCTCGCCAAACGCATCGATGGCGTGATCCTGCAGCCGCTCCACCTCCTCCCGCCGGCTGACGTCGATCAGGATCGCGAATACGTCGGCTTGGTTGGCCGCCTTTGCGGCTAGTAAGCCGACGGCAGCTCGCAGCGCCGCCTCGTCCACGTCCGCCATGCAGACTTTCATGCCGAGAGCGACGCAGCGTTCCGCCATGGCAAATCCGATGCCGCTGGCGGCTCCGGTGATGACGGCCGCTCGGCCGGGGGCGAGCGCGGGATGGTGCGGCATGGGAAATCTCCTCTGCTGAAAGATAGAATGACCTGGATAGATAAGGACTTAAGGGCACTCATTCGCTCTTGGCGAGCGAGGCCTCGAGCGCGTGCAGATGCGCTTGCGCCGCGGCCTCGGCTTTCGCCACGATGGCGCGATAATGGGTGACGAGCTCTGCGCCGAACGGCGTCAGCGCCGAGCCGCCGCCGTGCCGGCCGCCCACCTTCGCGGCGACGAGCGGGCGGTCGAAGGTGGCGTTCAGCTCCGCGACAAGCTCCCAGGCGCGGCGGTAGGACATCCCCATGGCCTTTCCCGCCGCCGAGATGGAGCCATGGCGGGCCACCCCCTCCAGCAGCGCGATCTTGCCCGGCCCCATGCGGCCGGCGCCTTCGAAATCGACGCGGATGCTCAGATTGGCCATGGCCTACCTCGTGTCATCGGCGACATGGCCGATATTGCGCCGGCCAATGGCGATGCTTTTCAGGACCGCATGGACGCGCCGGCCCGGCGCGATGCCGAGGTTCCGGAGCGAGCGGCGCGTGACGCGGGCGAGCAGCCGCTCGCCGCCCAGATCGAGCGCTACATCGACGATCGGCCCTGACGCCTCGCCGATCTCGACCACGAGTGCGGGGAGAATATTCAGAGCGCTGATCCCCGTCGGCGGGTCTGAGGCGAGGATGATGTCGCGCGCGCGGATGTGGATGCGCAGCTCCGAGCCGACAGCCGCATCCATGCGCGGCACGACGATGTCGCCCGCCGGGGATTTCAAGGTCGTCAGCTCGTCCAGGGCATCGTGCGCCTTTACCCGCGCGGAAAGGATGCCGCCGGCCTCGTGGCGCCCGGCGAGCGGGAACATTCCGGGCCGCGCCAGCATCTGCGAAGCGGGGCCGACGGCCTCGACGCGGCCGTTGGAGATCACCACGATCGTCGTGGCGAGCCGCGCCACCTCCGCCACCGAATGGCTGACATAGACGATGGGGACTTTGAGCTCGTCGCGCAGCCTCTCGACATAGGGCAGGATCTCCGCCTTGCGGCCTTCGTCCAGCGAGGCCAGCGGCTCGTCCATGAGGAGCAGGCGCGGGGTGGCGAGAAGCGCCCGGCCGATCGCCACGCGACTCTTCTCGCCGCCGGAGAGCGCGCCGGGGCGGCGCTTCAGGAGGTGGCTGATGCCCAGGAGCTCGATCACTTCGGCGCTCGTGTCGGGGCCGGCATGGCGGCCGGCGAACCATCGCCCATAGGCGAGGTTCTGCCGGACGGTGAGATGCGGAAAGAGCCGGCCTTCCTGGAAGACGTATCCGATCCGGCGCTTTTGCCTCGGCACGAAAATGCCGGCGGCCGTATCGACGAAAATCTCGCCGTCGACGCTGATGCGGCCGCGATCGGGGCGGATCAGGCCGGCGATGGCGTTGACGATGGTCGTCTTGCCGGCGCCGGAGCGGCCGAACAGGGCTGTAAGCCGGCCGGCGCTCCGGAACGATGCGGCGACTTCGAAGCTGCCGAGCCGGTGAGCGATGTCCACCTCGACGCTCATGCGCGGCCGAACAGGCTCGCCGCCTGCCGCGACAGCCATTCGGAGAGGAGCAAGGCGGCCATGGAGATCGCCACGGAAATGAGCGTCAGCCGCAGCGCGCCGAGGTCGCCGCCGGGGACCTGGGTGTAGGTGTAGATGGCGGAGGGCAGTGTCTGGGTCTCGCCGGGGATGTTTGACACGAACGTGATGGTCGCGCCGAACTCCCCCATGGCCTTGGCGAAAGAGAGGATCGCGCCGGCGATCAGCCCGGGCAGGATGAGCGGCAGCGTGATCGTGATGAAGATCCAGAAGCGGTTGGCGCCCAATGTGCCGGCGGCTTCCTCGATCCTGCGGTCCACCGACTCGACGGAGAGCCGGATGGCTCGGACCATCAGCGGAAAGCCCATCACGGCGCAGGCGAGCGCCGCGCCCGTCCAGCGAAAGGCGAAGACGATGCCGAAGTTCTCGGCGAGCCAGGCGCCGAGCGGGCCGCGGCGGCCGAAAAGCAGGAGGAGCACGTAGCCGGTGACGACCGGCGGCAGGATGAGCGGCAGGTGCACGATGCCGTTCAGGATCGACTTCCCCCAAAATTCGCAGCGGGCCAGGATTACGGCGATGAGGACGCCGAACGGCAGGCTCGCCGCCATCGCCCAGAAGGCGACGCGAAGGCTGAGACGGACGGCGGTCCATTCTTCGGGCGTGAGGTCGAGCACGATTCCTAGTCTAGCGGCTGGAATCCATGCGTCTCGAAAATCGCATCGGCTTCCGCCGATCGCAGATATTCGGCGAAGGCCGGCGCATCCGGATGCGTCGAGGCGGCAATCACCGCGATTGGGTAGACGATCGGCGGATGCGAGTCTCGCGGGAATACGCCGAGCACCTTCACGCCGGGATCGGCGGCGGCGTCGGTGGCGTAAACGATGCCGATCGGCGCTTCGCCGCGCGACACGAGCGCCAGCGCGGCGCGGACGTTCTCGGCCTGCGCGACATCGTCCTTCACGGAGTCCCAGCTTCCGAGCGCTTCCAGCGCCGCCTTGCCATACTTTCCCGCCGGGACGGCGTCGGTGTTCGCCATGGCGAGCTTGCCGCCGGCGAGAGCGCCGGCGAGATCCATGCCGGGAGCGACGTCCAGGGTCACGGCGCTGCCGGCGGGCGCGACCAGCACGATCTCGTTGCCGAGAAGGCTTGCGCGGGTCTCCGTCTTGATCAGCCTCTGACGGGCGAGCTCGTCCATCCAGTCGAGGTCCGCGGAGATGAAAACATCCGCCGGGGCGCCTTCCTCGATCTGCCTGGCGAGGGCGGAACTCGCGGCATAGGAGATGGTGACACGCTTGCCCGTCCCGGCTTCCCAGCCGGCGGCCGCCTCGTCGAGAGCATTCTTGAGGCTCGCCGCGGCGAAGACGACCGTGTCGGGCGTTTGCGCCGAAGCCTGCATGGGAGGCGACAACAAGAGCGCCGAGGCAAGCCCGAGCGCCGCGGAATGGGAGCGGACGAATCCCGGCGCTCTGCGAGGCAAGATCATCGTCGGCATGGCGCGCCTTATCAGGGGCGATATAGCCGGGTGAACATAACGAACCGCAGCCCGCGGTCAATGGCAAGGCTTGGCGATTTTGTGAGGCCGTGGCTCGACGCGCCGCGCCGCACCCCACTCTTGCGTGACAAAACCGCCACACCCATATGTTCGCCATGGCCGCCTCGCGGGGCCAAATCCACTGAAATTGGCCGTCCTTGCGATGCTCCGGGTCGCGGGACGGGCTGAAAGGGTGACCCATGAACATCGAGAAATACACCGAACGGGCGCGTGGCTTCATTCAGTCGGCGCAGACATACGCGCTGGGCCAGGGGCATCAGCAATTCGCGCCCGAGCACATCCTCAAGGTCCTGCTCGACGATTCGGAAGGCATGGCGGTGGGGCTGATCGGCCGCGCCGGCGGTCGGCCGAAGGACGCGCTGCTCGCCACCGAAGCGGCGCTCGCGCGGCTTCCGAAAGTGTCTGGCGGCTCCGGCCAGATCTATCTCGGCCAGCCGCTCGCCAAGGTCTTCGCCACGGCCGAGCAGCTCGCCGAAAAGGCCGGCGACTCCTTTGTGACGGTGGAGCGGCTGCTCCTGGCGCTCGCCATGGAGAAGGACGCCGCGACCGCCAGAATCCTTGCCGATGCCGGCGTCACGCCGACGAGCCTGAACGCGGCCATCAACGACATCCGTAAAGGCCGCACGGCCGACAGCGCCTCCGCCGAGTCCGGCTATGACGCCTTGCGGAAATACGCCCGTGACCTCACTGAGGATGCGCGCGACGGCAAGCTCGACCCGGTGATCGGCCGCGACGAGGAGATCCGCCGCGCCATCCAGGTCCTCTCCCGCCGCACCAAGAACAATCCCGTGCTGATCGGCGAGCCCGGCGTCGGCAAGACCGCCATCGTCGAGGGCCTGGCGCTCCGCATCGTCAACGGCGACGTGCCGGAGAGCTTGAAGGAGAAGAAGCTCCTC
The DNA here is from genome assembly GCA_013812985.1 of Hyphomicrobiales bacterium. The sequence continues at coordinate 6,246 of JACCSN010000154.1, forward strand.
GCCCTCGACATGGGCGCGCTGATCGCCGGCGCCAAATATCGCGGCGAGTTCGAGGAGCGGCTGAAAGCGATCCTCTCCGAGGTCACCGCGGCGGAAGGCCAGGTGATCCTCTTCATCGACGAGATGCATACCCTGGTCGGCGCCGGCAAGGACGGCGCAATGGACGCGTCGAACCTCTTGAAGCCCGCTTTGGCCCGCGGCGAACTGCATTGCGTCGGCGCCACCACGCTCGACGAATACAGGAAACATGTCGAGAAGGACGCCGCGCTCGCCCGGAGATTCCAGCCGGTCTTCGTCTCCGAGCCGACAGTCGCGGACACCATCTCCATCCTGCGCGGGCTGAAGGAGAAATACGAGGTCCATCACGGCGTCCGCATCACCGATTCCGCGCTGGTGGCGGCCGCGACGCTCTCCAACCGCTACATCACCGACCGTTTCCTGCCCGACAAGGCGATCGACCTCATGGACGAGGCCGGCTCGCGGCTCCGCATGCAGGTCGATTCCAAGCCCGAGGCGCTCGACGAGCTCGACCGCCGCATCATCCAGCTGAAGATCGAGCGCGAAGCCTTGAGGAAGGAGACGGACGAGGGGAGCCGCGACCGGCTTTCACGCCTTGAGCGCGAGCTCGCGGACCTGGAGGAGGAATCCGCCGGGATCACCGCCCGCTGGCAGGCCGAGAAGGAGAAGCTCGGCGCCGCCTCCAAGCTGAAGGAGGGGCTCGACCAGGCCCGCTTCGACCTGGAGACCGCCCAGCGCCGCGGCGACCTGGCCCGCGCCGGCGAGCTCGCCTACGGCATCATCCCGCAGCTCGAAAGGGACCTCCGCGATGCGGAGAGCCGCCAGGTCGACCGCTCGGGCGATCTCGTGGAAGAGGCGGTCACGCCCGACCACATCGCCTACGTCGTCTCGCGCTGGACCGGCATTCCCGTCGATCGGATGCTGGAAGGCGAGCGCGACAAGCTTCTCCGCATGGAGGATGAGCTTGGAAAACGCGTCGTCGGCCAGGCGGAGGCCGTGCACGCGGTCGCCACCGCCGTCCGCCGCGCCCGCGCCGGGCTGCAGGACCCGAACCGGCCGATCGGCTCGTTCATGTTCCTCGGCCCCACCGGCGTCGGCAAGACGGAGCTCACCAAGGCGCTCGCCGACTTCCTGTTCGACGAGGAGACCGCGCTCGTGCGCATGGACATGTCGGAATACATGGAAAAACATTCCGTCGCGCGGCTGATCGGCGCGCCGCCGGGATATGTCGGCTATGACGAAGGCGGCGCGCTCACCGAAGCCGTCCGCCGCCGGCCCTACCAGGTGATCCTGTTCGACGAGATCGAGAAGGCGCATCCGGACGTCTTCAACGTGCTCCTGCAGGTGCTGGACGATGGCCGCCTCACCGACGGGCAGGGCCGCACCGTCGACTTCCGCAACACGCTGACCATCATGACCTCCAATCTCGGCGCGGAGTTCCTGGTCAACCTCAAGGAGACGGAGGACGTCGACATCGTCCGCGAGCAGGTCATGCAGGTTGTCCGCTCCAATTTCCGCCCGGAGTTCCTCAACCGCGTCGACGAGGTGATCCTCTTCCACCGGCTGAAACGGGAGCAGATGGAGACGATCGTCGACATCCAGCTTGAGCGCCTGAAGAAGCTCCTGGAGGACCGCAAGATCGAGCTCCGGCTCGACGACAGCGCCCGCCGCTTCATCGCCGCCCAGGGCTACGACCCGGCCTATGGCGCGCGGCCCCTGAAGCGCGTCATCCAGCGCCAGGTGCAGGATCCGCTGGCGGAAAAGATCCTCGCCGGCGAGGTGCGCGACGGGGATCTGGTGAAGATCACCGCCGGCGCCGACCGCCTGCTCTTCCTGCCGAAGCACGGGGCGACGGAAGGGGAGGCGGCCAGGGCCGAAGCGGCGTAAGGCAAGAGCGGGCGTGTCGGGGCACGGATAGCTCGGCGTTGCCTAACCTTCTCCCCTTGTGGGAGAAGGTGTCTGCGGAGCAGACGGATGAGGGGGAACGTCGAGCGCGATTCTGAGCACGGACTCGCTTAGCCACGGTGGGCGTTCGCCAATCCCAAGGGTGCGGTGATGCACCCCCTCATCCGCCGCCTCCGGCGGCGCCTTCTCCCACGAGGGGAGAAGGTTTCGCGCCCAGCGCCTCGTGGTAGCTCGGGTGTCGAAGTCGTAACCAAAGGGAGGGCGAACATGGAGACCGCAGAATCCACCCATCCCCTCGTCATCTTCGGCGAGCACGACGACAGGACGGTCGCGCAGATGCAGCGCTGCATGGACTATGGCAGCGCGGTGCAGGGCGTGCTCTGCGCCGACGGCCACCTCGGCTATGCGCAGCCGGTCGGCGGCGTCATCGCCTATGAGGGCCATGTGTCGATCTCCGGCGTCGGCTTCGACATCGGCTGCGGCAACCTGGCGGCGCGGACGGACCTGCCCTACGCGGCGATCAAGGATAGGCGCGAGCCGATCATGCGCGACATCGCGCGAAAGATCTCGTTCGGGCTTGGCCGGGTGAACAAGGAGCGGGTCGAGCATCCGCTGTTCGACAGCCCGCTCTGGGCCGACGCCGGAATCGGGGACCTGAAGCAGATCGCCCGCAACCAGCTCGGCACCGTCGGCTCTGGAAATCACTACATCGACCTGTTCGAGGACGAGGCGGGCCAGGTCTGGATCGGCGTCCATTTCGGCTCGCGCGGGCTGGGGCACCAGACCGCCAGCCGCTTCATGAAGGCGGCCGGCGGCGAGGACGGGATGGAGGTCGCGCCGGCCCTGGTCGAAGACGGTTCGGAGCTTGGCGAGCGCTACGTCGCAGGCATGAGAATAGCCGGAGAATACGCCTATGCGGGTCGCGAGTGGGTCGTCGAACAGGTGCGGCAGATCCTCGGCGCCGAGGTGACGGAGAGCGTCCACAACCACCACAATTACGCCTGGCGCGAGCGCCACGGCGGGCGCGACTTCTGGGTCGTGCGCAAGGGCGCGACGCCCGCCTTCCCCGGCCAGAAGGGTTTTGTCGGGGGCTCGATGGGCGACGACGCGGTGATCATCGAAGGCGTCGATGGCCCGCGCTCGGCCGAAAGCCTCTATTCCACCGTGCACGGTGCCGGCCGGCTGTTCAGCCGCAGCCAGGCGAGGAAGACGTTCCAGCGCTCGGCGATGGACGCGTGGCTCAGCGAGCGCGACATCCTGCTCCACGGCGCTGATCTCGACGAGAGCCCGATGGCCTACCGCAGGCTTGGCGACGTGCTCGCCTTCCATGGCGACACGATCCGCATCCTGCACCGGCTGCGGCCGGTCCTCGTGATGATGGCCGGCCGCAACGAGCGCGACCCCTACAAGGACTGAGCGCGCGCCGGGTCGGCCTCCCGCAGGGACACGAAGGCGGTGATCGCCGCGATCGCCGCCCAGCAGCCCGCGACCGCCATGGAGATCGAATAAGCGGCGAGGAAAGCCGCTTGCATCGCCGCCGGGGCCGTCTCTCCGGAGCTTGCCAGCGCGGCGAAGCTGCCGCCCGGCGCCCCCCGCCGGAACACAAGCTCGGCCAGCGCGCCGAGAACGGCGACGGCCAACAGGCCGGCGAGCCGGCTGGCGGCGTTGTTGATGCCCGACGCCGCGCCCGATTGGCCGTCGGGCGCGGAGTTCATCACCGCCGTCGTCAGCGGCGACACCGCGACGGCCATCCCGGCGGAGAGGAAGACGACGGGAAGCACCGCGCCACGCCAGAAGCTCTCCAGCCCGAGCGCGAGGACGAAGCAGGCCGCCGCGACGATGGCCGATCCGGCCGCCAGGAACAGCCGCGGACCATAACGGTCGGCGAGCGCGCCGGCCGGCCGGGAGAACAGGCCGATGATCAGTCCGAGCGGCAAGAGCGTGAGCCCGACGGCGGTGGCCGACATGCCGCGCCGCCCGATCAGCTCGAACGGCAGCATGAAGAGGACGCCGGTCAATGCGCCGTAAAGGAAGAGCGTCACGACGTTGGCGCCGGAGAAGATGCGCGAGTGGAACAGGTTTGGCGGCATGATGGGATTGGCGGCGCGCCGTTCCACCGCCACGAAGAAGGCGAGGCCGAGTCCGCCGGCGAGCATGGCGAGGAGCGCGGCGGCGCGATTTCCGCCCGCTTCCGCCAGCCAGGTCAGGCCCACCGTAAGCGCGCCGAACGACAGCACCGCGATTGCCGTTCCGGTCCAGTCGATCTGGCCGCTGGCAGCATCGTCGCGGTTCTCGCGGATGTATCGCAGCGTCAGCCACAAGGCCGCGGCGGCGAGCGGGATGTTGATCCAGAACGCCGCCCGCCACGACCAGCTGTCGATGAGGAATCCGCCGAGCGGGGGCCCGAGCGCGGTGGTGACCGCCGAGGCGGCCGCCCATGTGCCGAT
>JACCSN010000172.1 GCA_013812985.1 Hyphomicrobiales bacterium
GTCGCCGGAACAAAGGGGAGACCAGCATGAAAACAAGATTCTTTTTGATGGCGTCGATCTCGACGATCGCGGCGTTCGCGTCCAGCGGACCGGCGCTCGCACAATCGCAAGAGCTCATCGACGCCGCCAAGGCGGAGGGCCAGCTCACCACGATCGCCCTGCCGCATTCCTGGTGCAATTACGGCGAGATGATCTCGGGGTTCAAAGCCAAATACGGCCTTGAGGTCAACGAGCTGAACCCGGACGCCGGCTCCGGCGACGAGATCGAGGCGGTGAAGGCCAACAAGGACAATACGGGTCCGCAGGCCCCCGACGTGATCGATGTGGGCCTTTCCTTCGGACCCTCCGCCAAAGCCGAAGGCCTGACCCAGCCCTACAAGGTCGCCACCTGGGACACGATCCCCGACGACGCCAAGGACCCGGAAGGCCATTGGTACGGCGATTATTACGGCGTGCTCTCCTTCGTCGTGAACACCGACCTGGTGAAGACCGTGCCGCAGGACTGGCCGGATCTGCTGAAGCCGGATTACGCCAATGCGGTGGCGCTGGCCGGCGATCCGCGCGCCTCCAACCAGGCGGTGCAGGCGGTCTACGCGGCCGGATTGTCACGCGGCGGTGGCGATGCCGCGACGGCCACGGAAGAGGGGCTGAACTACTTCGCCGAGCTCAACAAGAACGGCAATCTCGTGCCGGTCATCGGCAAGTCGGCCCCGCTGGCCCAGGGCTCCACGCCCATCATCGTCGCCTGGGATTATAACGGCCTGTCCTGGGAGAAGGACCTCGCCGGCAATCCGCCGGTCGAGATCGTGGTGCCGAAAACCGGCGTCGTGGCCGGCGTCTACGTCCAGGCGATCAGCGCCTACGCGCCGCACCCGAATGCCGCCAAGCTGTGGATGGAGTATCTCTATTCCGACGAAGGCCAGCTCACCTGGCTGAAAGGCTTTTGCCACCCCATCCGCTTCAACGACCTGGCGAAGAACGGCAAGATCCCGCAGGAGCTCCTCGACGCGCTGCCGCCGGCGGCCGCCTACGAGACGGCCGTGTTCCCAACGCTCGACGAGCAGAACGCCTCCAAGGCGGCGATCACCGAGCAATGGGACACCGTGGTCGGCGCCAACGTGCAGTAGCTGAGCGACTCCCCTCCCCACCCGCTCGGGTTCACCCGAGTTGGGCATCAAGGAAATCAAGTCGGGCAAGCCCGACTTGAGGCGGGGAGGGGGAGGATGGCTAGCACGGCCTAAAGCCTTGATCTCTTTCTCGAAACCTCTACGCAGCCCTCATCCTGAGGTGCGCAGCGAAGCGAAGCCTCGAAGGACGAGGGCGTTTCCAGCGCGCACTGGACGATCCTTCGAGGCTCGCCTTCGGCGAGCGCCTCAGGATGAGGTTGTGAGTTTTCAGGACCGGCTCCGAGCGAACCGACTTGCTACAAACCTCCACCGTCAAACAGAACATGGCTGAACTCGCCTACCCTCAAGCCCATGCCGCGCCGGCGCCAAGCGTCCGGCGCGTCCCGCTGTCCTGGGCGTGGCTCGGCGTCGTCCCGTTCTTCCTCTTCGCCCTCCTCTTCCTCATCCTGCCGACCCTCGACCTGATCCTCGGCGCGTTCCGCACGCCCGAAGGTGGCTTCACGCTCGACAACATCCGCCGCTTGAACACGCCGACCATTCGCGGCGCCTACAAGATCAGCCTTCAGGTCAGCGTCGCCTCCGCCCTGCTCGGCGCGGTGGCCGGCTTCTTCCTGGCCTATGCCGTCGTCATGGGCCGCGTGCCGCGCTGGCTTCGGCCCGTCCTCACCACCTTCAGCGGCGTCGCCTCCAATTTCGCCGGCATCCCGCTGGCCTTCGCCTTCCTCGCGACGCTCGGGCCCACAGGCCTGGTCACCGCGCTCCTCATGAACAACTTCGGCGTCAACCTCCGCGCCCTCGGCTTCAACATCCTGAGTTTCTGGGGTCTCACGATCACCTACCTCTACTTCCAGATCCCGCTCATGGTGCTGATCCTCATGCCGGCGCTCGACGGGCTGAAAAAGGAGTGGCGAGAGGCCTCCGCCATCCTCGGCGCGACCACCTTCCAATATTGGCGCTACATCGCATTGCCGGTGCTGTGGCCGAGCCTTCTCGGCACGACGATCCTCTTATTCGCCAACGCCTTCGGCGCGGTCGCCACCGCTTACGCGCTGACCGGCTCGTCGCTCAACATCGTGCCGATCCTGCTCTATGCCCA
>JACCSN010000191.1 GCA_013812985.1 Hyphomicrobiales bacterium
GCGCATCACATGGCGGTCGCGGCCGAGCCGTTCGCCGCCGCCGTGGAGCGGCTGGCGAAACGGGGAGCGGAGATTTCATCCATTCGACGCATTGAGGCGCTTTAGCCGCTGCGCCGCTTTTTCGGACAAGCTATAGTGGCCGAAGCAATCCCGGCTGCGTTCCATCCCGGTGCCCGTGTCCCCTGTTCCGTCGCTTCCCAAGCTCCACGGCCGCCTGCTCTTCGAGTGTCATCGGGCCGTGCTCGCCTGGAACGCCGTCCGCCGCCGTCCGGGGGGAAACCTGCGCATTCGCCGCGACGCGGGGTTGGTGCGGGTGCATGATGGCGAACGGGAGATCTTCATCCCGCATGTCAGGGGCGCAGCCCATTTGCGCGGCGGGATTGCCGCTCGTCTCGATCTGACGGCGTCGAAATATATCGGCGGCACGGGTTATGTCCCGCGCGAGGGCGACGTCATCCTGGACATAGGCGCCGGAATCGGCGAGTTCACGCTGTGGTGCGCTGAAGCAGGGGCGCGGGTCCTGGCTTTCGAGCCCGATCCGCTTGCCTGTGAGTGCCTGGAGCGCAATACCGCCGCGTTGCCGAATGTGCGTCTCTTCCCCTACGCGCTGTGGAAGGAGCAGGCGAACCTTCGCCTGCATGGCTCCGCGGACACATCGGAGAGTTCGCTGATCGAGGATGGGTCCTACGCCCGATTGGCCGACACTATCGCTTGGCCGCTCGACAGCCTTCCCGCCATCAGCGCGCTGCCGGTCATCGATTTCCTGAAGGTGGACGGCGAGGGTGTCGAGCCGGAGATCCTTGCGGGCGGCATCCGGACGCTCCGGCGCACGCGCGTCATCGCCGTGGATGTCGGCGCGACCGCGAAGCGGCCGAATCTCGCCGCCAAGATCGAAACGATCCTGGATTCGCTGAACTTCCGCCCCGTCGCGCACGACCGGGAGGACACGATCCTGGCGCTGAACACTGCGATGGTGGGGCCGTTCAGTAACCGCATCGGGGGTCGACAAGGTTCCTGAGCGGCTCGCCGCGCTCGAACCGCCGGATCTGCTCGGCTATCTGCCCGGCAAGCGCCTCCGGGTCCGAGACCGCCGCGACATGCGGCGTGATCACCACATTGGGCAAGTCCCAGAGCGGGCTCTCTCCATCCAGCGGCTCGGTCTCGAAAACGTCGAGGCTCGCGCCGGCGAGCGTTCCGTCGCGGAGCGCCTCCACGATATCGGCCTCGACATGGCTCCGCCCGCGCCCGGCATTGATGAAGAACGGTCCGCCCAGCGGGCCTTCGCGGCGAAGCTTTTTCAAGAGGGCAAGGTTGATCATGCCGGTGGTCGCCGGCGTGAGCGGCAGCAGTGCCACGAGGATATCGACGCCGGCCAGGAACGGATCCATCCCGTCCGGCCCATGAAAGAGCTCGATGTCCGGCGCTTGCTTCGGTCGACGGGTCCAGGCCCGAATCGGGAAGCCGAGGTGGATCAGCGCGTCAGCCGCGCTTCGGCCGAGAACGCCGAGGCCCATGATGCCGACCGTGACGTGCCGGGCCGCAGGCTGGGGGAGGTCGCGCCACAGATGTTCCGACTGCTGCAGCGCGTAAGCGTGACCGCGCCGCAGGTGGTGCAGCGCTTGCCAGACCACGTATTCCGTCATCCGCGCCGTCAAGTCCGGATCGACGGTCCGCACCAGAGGCACATCCGGAAGCCGGGGCAAGGCGAAGATATGGTCCACGCCCGCGCCAAGGGAGAAGATGACCTGCAGACCGAGGAGCCGATCGATCACGTCCTGGCGGGGCTTCCAGGCCAGGATGTAGGCGACCTCCGCCAGCCCCGCCTCCGGGCCGGCATAGACGCCGCTCCGCTCGGTGCACAGGATCGGATGCTCCGGCAGCAAATGGCGGATGCGGCGCGCCCAGCTTTCGACATCCCAGCCCTTTGTGGCGACAAGCAGCGCCGGCTTCATCGGCGCGGAAACCTACTCACGAACCGCCGCCACGTTCTCCACCTGCATGGCGAAGGCGGCGGCCATCAAGGCGCGCGTATATTCGCTTTGCGGCCGGTCGAAGATTTCGTCCGCGGCGCCCGCCTCGACCACCTTGCCGTCGCGCATGACGATCACGTCGTTGGCGAGGGCCCGCACCACCTTGAGATCGTGGCTGATGAACAGGTAGGAGAGCTTGTGGCGCTCCTGCAGCTCGCGCAGGAGGTCAACAATTTGGGCCTGGATGCTCATGTCGAGAGCGGAGGTCGGCTCGTCGAGCATGACGAAACGTGGTTCCAGCACCATGGCGCGGGCGATGGCGACGCGCTGGCGCTGGCCGCCGGAGAATTCGTGCGGGTAGCGGAAGCGGCTTTCCGGATCGATGCCGACCTCGTTCAGCGCCCGGACGACGCGATCCTCGCGCTCGTCGCGGCCGAGCTTCGGCTCGTGAACCCGCAAACCCTCGGCGACGATGTCGCCGATCACCATGCGCGGGCTGAGCGACCCGTAGGGGTCCTGGAAGACGATCTGCATGTCGGCGCGGAGCGGCCGCGCCTCGCCCGACTTCATGCC
>JACCSN010000198.1 GCA_013812985.1 Hyphomicrobiales bacterium
GGGCCGGTATTGATCTCACCGCTCAGCGTTGTGAAGCGAATCATCACCGATGGCGGCATCTCGGCCGATCAGCTGGCTTGGCTGCGAACGAACGACATCGAGGTAGAGGTCGTTTGAGTTCTCCCCGAACAGCAAGTCGTGTTCGCAGAGATCGTCAGAACTGCGTGGTGAGCCGTGTCAGCCACGCCGGAGACGCTTCGACGAGAGCGGCTTCCGACCGGAACGCCGATCTATTGCCCGCCGGCCTTTCTTCTGGTGGTGATATTTCTATGATGCCTACGCTCCGCCGATTTTCGTCGAAGGCGGCATCATCGCGGCGTCGGGAAGGCTTCGTCGCCATTGCCGTTGCCACTGGGATGTCTGTGTGACGAGCCCGCGAATCCAGGAATGTCGAAAACCTATGACTACGCCCGCTGGGCGACCGACAAAGAGGTAAAGGGCGCCGGCCTCCTCGGCGCGGACGGTGTCATTCTCGGAAAACTGCAGCGCGCCCATCTTCGGCATCATAGTTCTTCGGCATCACAGTCCTGAGCATGTGCTGTGTTTCGCTCCGACGCGTTGGGTTCGTCGAGGGCGCTGGGTCGGCGATTGCAGAAAGGCCAGAGCCTCTTCGACGAGACTCCCGAAGACATCGGCGGCAAGATGACGCGGCAAGGACGCGCGTCCGAAGCCCTGGCCATGCCTATCCGTCCGCCTCCAGCGATCGTTCCGCAACGAAATCGATAAAGGCCCGCAGGGCCACCGACATATGCCGGTTACTGGCATACACCGCGTTGAGGACGCCACCATCGACCCCGTAGTGCTCGAGCACCTGGTGCAGCCGGCCGATCGCCCAGATACCGCAGCGGGTTACGCGTCGACGCGGTGCACCAGCCTGGCGTGCCTTGAGGTAGGACGGTGAGAGGCAAGATCGTCGCCCAAGTTGGAGGGCACGGATGCCTCACTCCAGGTGCATGTCCGGCCCGGGGCGGCGATGGTCCGCTTTGTGGCTACGATCCAAACTCTGGTTCTGACCCGAAGCGGACGTTGACAAATCGAGCTAATCCTCCCGTAGCGGGCGCCACTTTGCTGACGCCCGAGGATTCTGCACTGCACCGACTGCCGACTCCGGCGTTGTTCCAAACACAAGGGCAAACCTCTCGTAGGCTGCCGTGGCAAGGATACACCGCCGTCGCCATCCATCGCGGCTATTTTCTAGGCGACGCGCCCCCGATCCTCGCTGCAATGTTCCGCGGAGGGGGGACGGCCGGTCTTTCTGTTGACCGATTCATGATCCCGGACGGCTCGCGGGGACCGTCCGCAGGGCCCGCCGCCTTAACCTGCCGCTGACGCAGGTTCTCCACAGCCTGCATCTACTTCGCCGTCGCCCCCTGCTGGAATGACTGCTAATTTCGATGCACGGCTGAGGGCAAGGATCGCCCGGCGTAAAAAGGACCGTAGCGCGAGAAATGACAGAAAAATTCACCCGCGCGCCAAACAGGTGGTGGCGGTCGCGCCAATACGCGCCTAGGCTTTCATCGCAGAGAGCGGGAACCCGCGGCCTGCGGGGAGAGATGCCGGAACTGGTCGCAGGGCCAGACCTGCACGGGGAAGCAACGGCATTGAATCCGGACTTGGAAGTCGTCCAGAGCAGGCGCGGCGAGTCGTTCACGGCTCGGGCTCACGGCTATCCTTTCATATGGTGCGCTATTGCTGGGCGAAGCCGCAACGCATTCTCGCGCAGCTTCCGCCGCGACCGGCATGGCGCTTGTTTTGGAAGTCAATCGGATGCGCATCAATTTCGCCTGCCGATTGCTGATGGGCGCGGCGGGGCTGCCGATCACCGGGATCTGCTACGCCGCAGGCTACAACAACCTTTCCCATCAACCACGAGCTCCTTTAGCGCACCAAGGCATTCGCGCCTTCGCGATTCCAGGGCCAATGTAAAAGCGGCGGAGGCCGCATGAAAAAAAGAGGGGAGGAGGAATCAACGCGTTTTGAAAGGCAACGACGCGGGCACGCGTGACGCGCCCCATGCTACAATCACCTCTTGAACGGAGAAAACCAAATGACGAAATTATTTTGGAGATCGACCGGCGCGGCGCTTGCTCTAGGCCTACTCAGTGGGACGGCCGCATTCGCCGCGGAGGTCACCGATACCACCGTGGCCTTCCTCATGCCCGACCAGGGCTCGACGCGCTACGAGGAGCACGACCATCCCGGCTTCGTGGCGGAAATGGCGAAGCTGTGCCCCAGCTGCACGGTCCTGTACCAGAACGCGGACGGTGATGCGTCGCGGCAGCAGCAGCAGTTCAACTCCGTCATCTCGCAAGGCGCGAAGGCGATCGTCCTCGACCCGGTCGACTCGACCGCCGCCGCGTCGCTGGTCAAGCAGGCCCAGAGCCAGGGCATCAAGGTGGTCGCCTACGACCGGCCTATTCCGTCCACGCCGGCCGATTACTATGTGTCGTTCAACAACGAGGGAATCGGCAAGGCAATTGCCGATTCCCTGGTGCAGCACCTGAAGGCGACGAACGTCCCGACGGAGGGCGGCGGCGTCCTGCAGATTAATGGTTCGCCGACCGACGCGGCAGCGGGACTCATCAAGAAGGGCATCCACGCCGGCCTCGACAATAGCGGCTACGCGATCCTCGCCGAATACGACACGCCGGACTGGCAGCCGCCGAAGGCGCAGCAATGGGCCAGTGGCCAGATCACCCGTTTCGGCGAGCAGATCGTCGGCGTCGTCGCCGCCAATGACGGCACCGGCGGCGGGGCGATCGCGGCGTTCAAGGCGGCCGGCGTCGATCCGGTTCCGCCGGTGACCGGCAACGACGCGACGATCGCCGCGCTGCAGCTCATCATCGCGGGCGACCAGTACAACACCATCTCCAAGCCCAGCGAGATCGTCGCGGCGGCCGCCGCGAATGTCGTCATTCAGTTGCTTTCGGGCGAGACGCCGAAGGCCGAGATGACCCTGTACGACA
>JACCSN010000279.1 GCA_013812985.1 Hyphomicrobiales bacterium
CGCACGCTCAGGCCACGCAGCACGTGGCGCCCCTCAGGAACATGCACCACGCCGGACCGGGCGATCCAATGGGCGCTCATCGCCGTGATATCGCGGCCCTCGAACAGAACCTGTCCGGCCTTGGCGCGCACCAGACCCGAGATCGTCTTCAGCGTCGTGGTCTTCCCCGCGCCATTGGCGCCGAGCAGGGTCACGATCCGGCCTCGGGGCACCTCGAGGTCAATCCCCTTGAGCGCGTCGATCTTGCCGTAGGCGCTGGCGACGCCTTTGAGTTGCAGCAGGATTTCCGGGTCAGACGGCAAGCGCGTCCTCCCCGTCGTCGACGCCCAGATAGGCCTCGATGACCTTCGGATTGGTCTGGATGTCCTTGGCCGAACCCTCGGCGATCATCACACCGTGGTCGAGCACGCTCACCCGCTCCGAGATCCGCATGACGAGGCCGGTGTCGTGTTCGATCAGCAGCACCGAGATGCCGCGCTCGTCGCGAATGCGCGCGATCAGGCCGATCAGCCCTTCCTTCTCGCCGCTGGTCAGCCCCGCCGCGGGCTCGTCGAGCAGCAGCAGCTTGGGCTTCGTGGCCAGGGCCCGCGCGATTTCGACGCGACGCTGCCATCCGTAAGGCAGCGTCGTGGCCTCGCGTTTCCAGCCCTCGGCGATGCCGACAAAGTCGAGGCAGCCTTCCGAAAACTCCCGGATCTCCGCCTCCTCGCGCCGCTGCGAAGGGAGGCCCAGGATTGCCGCGATCGCCCCGGCGCTGGTCCGGCAATGCATGCCCGACATGACGTTTTCCAGGACGCTCATTTCGCGGAACAGCCGCACGTTCTGGAACGTCCGGGCGATGCCCGCCTGCGTGATCTGGTTCGGCTTCAGCCGCAGCGTCTCGCGGCCATCGAAGCGCACAGCGCCTCCCTGCGGTTTGTAGAAGCCGGTGATGCAGTTGAAGAGCGAAGTCTTGCCCGCTCCGTTGGGTCCAATCAGGCTGACCACCGCGCCGGCGGGCACGCTGAAATCCACCCGGTCCAGCACCCGGTTGCCGGCAAAGCTGAGGCTGACGTGGCTCAGATCGAGAAGCGGCGTCACCCTTTGCCCCTCGCCGGCCAGATGCCGCTCGGCCGGAACAGCATGATGAGCAGGAGCCCCAACGCGAAGATCAGCAGCCGCAGGTCGCCGAAATCGCGCAGCAACTCCGGAGCGAGGATGACGATAAAGGCGCCCAGGATGACGCCCGGGATTTTTCCCATGCCGCCCAGGATCACCGCCATCAGGATCAGCACCGATTGCCTGAACGAGAAGCTCTCGGGCGAAATCGCGCCGAGGTTCACCGCAAAGAATGCTCCGCCGATCGATCCATAGATGGCGCCCACCACATAGGCGGCGAGCTTCACCCGGACGCGGTCGATGCCCATGGCCTCGGCTGCGTCCTCGTCATGGCGCACATAGAGCCAGGCCCGGCCGAGGCGGGAATTGGCGAGCCGCACCGATACGAACACTGCGAGGACGGCGAGCACGCAAAAGACGTAGTAGAAATCGAGCGGCGTCGAGATGTGCCAGCCGAACAGCCAGGGCTGCTCGATGCCCGACAGGCCGCTCGCGCCTCCTGTGGCCCGGAGATTACGGGCCGAGATTCGCACGATCTCGCCGAACCCGAGGGTGACGATGGCGAGGTAGTCCGAACGCAGCCGCAGCGTCGGCGCGCCGATGATGATTCCGGCGATCACCGCGAAGAAGATCGCCAGCGGCAAGGCGAGCCAGAAACTCAGCCCGAACTCAAGCGTCGAGATACCGACCGTGTAGGCGCCGACGGCGAAGAAGGCGGCAAAGCCGAGATCGAGCAGGCCCGCATAACCCACCACGATGTTGAGCCCGAGCGCCAGCACCACGTAGAGCAGCGCGTTGGTGAGGATCACCGTCGCGTAGGTCCCGAGGACGAGAGGTGCGGCGACCATGGCGGCGAGGATGAGAAGCAGCGCGAAGCGGCGCTTGGCCGATGTATCGAGCACATCGGTCAAGCCGCCCCAGGCGCTCGGCCGGGTCGGCAGGCCGCCCGCCATCTACATGCGCTCCTGTTCCGATTTTCCGAGCAGCCCCGTGGGCTTGAACACCAGCACCAGGATCAGGACCGAGAACGAGAACACATCCTTCCACTCGCTGCCCACACCGGGAAGCTGCGTGCCGAAGCTTTCGAGCAATCCGAGGATCAGCCCGCCCAACATCGCGCCGGGGATCGATCCGATGCCGCCGATCACCGCGGCTGTGAAGGCCTTCAGCCCGATCAGGAAGCCCATGAAGTACCAGAGCGAACCGTAGAAGGCGCCCGCCATCGTGCCCGCCGCGGCCGCCAGCGCCGAGCCGAGAAAGAACGTCACGGCGATGATCGCGCCGACATTGATCCCCATCAGCTGGCACATGTCCTTGTCCACCGACACGGCGCGCATAGCGCGGCCGTATTGGGTGCGCGAGACGAAGAGTTCGAGCCCGAGCATCAGCGCTCCGGCGGTGCCGACCAGGATCATCTGGTTGTAGCTGATGAAGAGCGAGCCGAGGTTGATGCCCCCGAAGCCGAGCGCCGACCCGAACGGCGTGTACTGGCCGTTGGTCAGGGTCAGCACGCCGTTCTGCAGGACGAGGGACACCGCCAAGGCCGTGATCAGGATGGAAAGCCGCGGCGCCGACAGCATCGGGGCATACGCAACCCGCTCGATAACCACGCCGAGGAACCCGACCGCCAACATGGCGAGAACCATCGACAGCGCCACGCCGGACCAGCCGGCCCCGACCAGCGGCGCAAGGAAGGAGAGTGCAAGAAAGCCGGCGAAGCCGCCCACCATGTAGAGTTCGCCATGGGCGAAGTTTAGAAGCTTCACGACGCCGAACACCATCGTGTAGCCCAGCGCCACCAGCGCATAGAATGAGCCGAGCACGATGCCGTTCACCAGCTGGTGCGCGAAGATGTCGAAATAGCTCATTGGCTCTCCGCCGCCCGCCTGCTCATCGATGGCCCGGCGCGTCGAAGCGCCGGACCAGAGGTGGAGGTGAACCTATTCGGCGAGAGTCCAGGCGCCTCCCTTGCCTTCGAGGACCACGAAGTTCGAGCGTGCCAGGGTCTTTTCCGGCGTGAAGGAGATCGGGCCCGAGATCGTGTCGGTGAAGTCCGCCGAAGCCAGCGTCGCGACCACCTTGTCGTAGTCGGTCGAGCCCGCCGTGGTGATCGCCCAGGCCAGCAGCTTGGTCGCGTCGTAGGTCAGCGTCGAATACGGACCCGGGGCGCTGCCGAACTGCTCGCTGTAGGATTCCGCGAAAGCCTTGGCGGCCGGCAGGAATTCCGCGGTCGGATTGGAGAAGGCGATCACGCCTTCGGCAGCGGGTCCGGCGATCTTGAACAGTTCGGGCGAGTTGGAACCGTCGCCTACTGCAATCAGGCCCTGGTAGCCGGCTTCACGAAGCTGCCGGATGAGCAGGCCGCCATCGGCATAATAGGCGGTCCAGAACACGGCGTCGGGATTGCCCGACTTGATCGACGTCACGACGGCCGAGTAGTCCTGTTCGCCCTTGTTGGTGGTCTCGAACGCGGTCACGGTATTGCCGGCCGCTTCCCAGCTCTTTTGCGTCAGGTCGGCGAGATCCTGCGAATAGGCGTCGCCCTGGTTGACGATGGCTATGGATTTGATGTCGTGCGCGGTGAAAAACTCCTGCGCCTTGGCGACCTGGTCATTGCCGGTCGAATTGATCATGAAGGTGTTGCCCGGGTTAGCCGGGATCAGCTTGGTCGAGTTGGCTGCCGGGATCACCATGGGCAGCTTGGCGTCGCCGAAGATCTTCAGCGTCGGCACGGTCGCGCCCGAGCAGTAGCCGCCGACGATGCCGACCACGCCCGAGGA
>JACCSN010000333.1 GCA_013812985.1 Hyphomicrobiales bacterium
CCCAGCAGTTGCGCCGACAGCATGACGTAGCGGTCCTTGCCACCCTTGCCGTGCTCGACCCGGATGACCATGCGGCCGCTATCGATATCGCCGACCTTGAGGCCGACTGCCTCCGACGCGCGCAGCCCTGCCGCGTAGGCGGTCGTCAGCGCCGTGCGGGCCTTCAGGCTCGGCACCGCCTCGAGAAACCGCACCACCTCATCGGCGCTCAGCACCACCGGCAGCTTACGCGGCTCCCGCGCGTAAGGAATCCGTTCCGGGATCTCGCCATGCCCCAGCGTCACGCCATAGAAGAACCGCAGCGCGCACACCGTCTGATTCAGCGCCGGCCAGGAGATCCCGTTGGCGACGAGATGCACCTGGAAGGCGCGCACATCCTCCAGATCGAGCCTATCCGGCGAGCGCCCGAAATACCGGCTGAACTTCGCAACCGCATGGAGGTAGGATCGCTGCGTCGCCGGCGACAGATTGCGGACCGTCATGTCCTCGATCATGCGGCGGCGCAGAGGGCTCATCTCGGCCATCTGGGGTTCTCCTGTCTGTGAGGTTGGGCTTCAACAACCGCAATCCTCTCAGACCGGAGACCTCATCCGTAGAGGCTACTCCCAGCTCCCGCGCCAGCGGGTTCGTTCAATCCCCAGTGAGTCAGCCTCCCAAGCGACTTGGTATTAGTTATCGACCCCAGATATTTCAGACGCTTAGCTGACGCTCGATCAAGCAGGGTTCGCACCTTTGAGCGCCTGCCGATGAGTACCAGCATCGAATCTGTCGGTTTAGGTGTGCTTGCCCAGTGTGGTTCGGACCATGGCCTTGATGCCTTTTATGAAGTCTCGCCGCGAGTTGATCGCCCAAGCCTCATCGAAACGGACCGCTTCATAGGCAGCGTCAATCATGGCGTCGGTAGGCTTCGCGAACTCCGCGATGACGGCATCGGCCATGCGGGCATAGCGGTCTACGTCATCGGCAGCGCACCCGCGAGCGGCCTTAGCAACTGCACGTGCCGCTCGTTCACGAAAAGTCTGCAAATCACCGGACATTGTTTGACTTCCCTGCAGGCGCCGCCAGCCATTCGTGCAGCTTCGACCACCGCCGCCGTCCCGAGATGTTGCGCACGGCGATCGCGATGGCCTTCTTCTGGCCGACCAGCACGACCAGCTTCTTGCCCCGCGTCACGCCGGTGTAGAGCAGGTTCCGCTGCAGCATGGTGTAGTGCTGGGTCAACACCGGAATGACGACGGCGGGATACTCCGAGCCCTGGCTTTTGTGAATCGTGACGGCATAGGCCGGCACCAGCGTATCGAGCTCGCCAAAGCCGTATGTGACGGCACGGCCGTCGAAGCTGGCGGTCAGTTCGCCCGCGTCGGGATCGACATCGTCGATGTAGCCGATGTCGCCGTTATAAACTTCCTTGTCGTAATCGTTCTCGATCTGCATGACCTTGTCGCCCGGTGCGAAGGTCCATCCGAAGCGTTCGACCTTGCGCTCGCCGGCGGGGTTCAGCGCCGCCTGCAGTTCGATGTTGAGCGATCGTGCGCCGATGCCACCACGGTTCATCGGGCACAGCACCTGGATGTCGCGAATGGGGTCGAGACCAAACCGCTGGGGGATGCGGGTCTTCACCAGCTCGATGATCCGCGGCACGGCGGTCTCCGGAGCGTCTGCCTGCACAAAATAGAAGTCGCTGTCGCCCTCCGGCTTTCCGAGATCGGGGATCGATCCCTGGTTAATCCGGTGGGCACTGGTGATGATGCGGCTTTGCGCGGCCTGCCGGAACACCTCGGTCAGGCGGACCACAGGCACGGCGCCTGACGTGATCATGTCGGCCAGGATCTGACCGGGGCCGACCGAGGGCAGCTGGTCTACGTCGCCAACCACGAGCAGAGCGGCGCTCTCCGGCACCGCCTTGAGCAAGGCGTGCATCAACAACACATCAACCATCGACGTCTCGTCCACCACCAGCAGATCGCAGTCGAGCGGATTCTCCCCATTCCGCTTGAAGCCACCGCCTTTGGGATCGACTTCGAGCAAGCGGTGGATGGTTTTGGCCTCTTGCCCTGTTGTCTCGTTCAGGCGTTTGGCCGCGCGCCCGGTCGGAGCGCAAAGCAGAAGCTTCACGGTCTTCGCTGCGAGAATGCGCAGGATCGCGTTGACGATGGTGGTCTTGCCAACGCCCGGGCCGCCGGTGATCACGAGGACCTTGGAAGCGAGTGCAAGACGGACAGCCACTTTCTGGCTTGGCGCCAGTTCGAGGCTGATCCGCTGCTCGATCCAGGGCAATGCCTTATCGGCGTCTATCGAGTCCCAGGGTAACTTGGCTCGGGAGAGCGCGAGCAGCCTCTCGGCGA
>JACCSN010000365.1 GCA_013812985.1 Hyphomicrobiales bacterium
CCATTCCGAAATGTTCTCCTTCGTGACCTTGATCATGTCCACATAGGTCATCTTCGGAATTTGCTCTCCTTTGGTGATCTGCAGCACGAGATCCATGGCCTTTTCGGCGATTCCCTGGTGATTGAGATCGACGGTGCCGAAGATCTTCCCGTTCGCGATGTATTGCCTGACCTCCAGGTATTACGCTGCTTTCCGCAGCTGCTTGAAGCGTGACACTTTCCGGCTTCGATTGGAAGGGCGATCCGGATCGCTTCCAGCCGGCGCCAAGCGCCAGCGCGCGTGTTGGATGCTACTCCCGCCCAACGCTTTGAGTGTCGCGACCAGCCTATCGTCGCGAGCGCCTTTTTCAACCGCCTGCCAGCGGCCGGACGACGGCGCGGAGCCGGGCGAGATCGGCGTAACGCGTACCGGAATCCGGTCGCGGGGCAGCCGTGCGAAGGTCGCGCAGCATTTCGAGCGAGCGGAGCAAAACGGGAAGCGGCGGGCCGCTCGCGGTGATGCCCTGCAGCCGTTCCCGCGGCAACGATCTCGCCGGTCCGACGATGAAGCGCGTGACCAGCTGGTCGTGATGCTGCGCCGCGGTCTGTCCGAAGAGGTCGCAGACTTCGAGGAAGGCGCGGGCGTTCCGCTGGAACCAAGCGGCGCCGGCATGCTCCTCGGCAAGCAGCAGCAGCTCGTTGAGCAGGCTGCGATGCGACATGCAATCCCTCAGCCGCGCCTGGTCCGACGGCAGCATGAACAGCATCTTGTCGACCAGCAAATTCGCATAAGAGGGATCGTTCGCGCGACCCAGCCCCAACAACAGGTCGATCTCGTTGATGCCGGAGAAGTCGCCGGCGTTGGCCCCGCGATAGACCTGGCGACCAACGCGGTAGGGTTTATAATAGGGCCGCACGCTGAAGAAGAAGCGGTCCACGTCGAGTGCGGCGAAGAGGCGGGCGTTGATGCGGATGACGTCGCGGAGACCGTCTTTCGCGACGTCGAACAAGATCTCCGCCACAGGACTCGACACGCCGAGCGGGACGATCCGGGCAAGCGCGTCGGCGGTTCGCTGGAAGCTCAGTATTCCGCGCGTGTTCTCGTCGATGAAGAGGAATTCGTCGGCGAGCGACGTGAAGCTCTTGCGGACGCCCGCGACGGCCAGGTTGTGCGTCCCCAGATGCGCGGTCGCGAAGCGGGGGGACATGCCGAGCGACGCTCCGACATGCAGCGCCAGCGACGACGCCTCGACGAACGGCGAACGCTCCTCGCGGTCGGGATTGGTCAGCTCGTGGCGCCGGAGCGCCCCGAGATAGAGCCCGACATTGCCGAGCACGCCGAAGCCGCTCTCGAAGCCGTCGCCGGTATTGCCCTCGCGCAGCAGGTCGACGACGTACCCATGTCCCTCGTCGCGCAGCGCCGCCTTGATCGCGTCGCCGACGCCGTCGACGTTGGCGCGGTCGGCTTGCGCGAAATAGAGCTCTTCCAGCGCGGTGTTCATCTCGACAAAGGCGGCCCGCACCCACCCGTCGAACGCCTCGACCCGGATGCTCATCTTCCGCCTCCATCTCGCGACATCCGCCGGCGCATCGTAGGGTGGGCGAAGCGCAGCGCGCCCACCATCCTAAGGCCGGCGACTGCGTGGGCACGCCGCCTACGGCGGCTTTGCCCACCCTACGACAGCCCGCCTTCGCGTTACACCGAACATTCCGGAGCGAGATCGGCGCGGATGCGGTCGAACACATCCTCGAACATAGCCGTCGTCAGCACGCCGGTATTCGTGTTGTAGCGCGAGCAGTGATAGCTGTCGTGGAGGCGAAAACGTCCGCATTCATGGACGGCGCCGTGCCCGAACGGGAAAGCCGACAGCTTGACCTCGAGCGCGCGCACGACGCTTTCATGCGCGATGCGGCCGAGCGCCAGGATGGCGCGAACCTCCGGCTTCGCCTCGATCACGCCGGCGAGGAACACCCGGCACGTCCTGATCTCCGCCGGGACCGGCTTGTTCTCCGGCGGCACGCAGCGCACCGCATTGGTGATCGCCGCGTCGACAAGCCTCAGTCCATCGGCCGGGTCGGCGCGGTAATCGCCGGCCGCGAAGCCAAATTTCAGCATCGTGGCGTAGAGAAGCTCGCCGGCAAAGTCGCCGGTGAAGGGCCGGCCGGTGCGGTTGGCGCCGCGCAGGCCCGGCGCGAGGCCGACGATGAGGAGCCTCCCATCCGCCGCGCCAAAGCTCGGCACGGGCGCATTGTGCCAATCGGGCTCGCGTTCCCGCCAGCCTTCGCGGAAGGCGGCGAGCCGCGGGCAGAGCGGGCAGTTCCTCGGAGGCTCGGATGGCGGCGGTCCGGCTCCGCCGTCCGCCGCGCTCACAATTCCTCGGGCTCGTAATCGTCCGAGCCTTGCGCCTCGCGCTGGACGCGCGCGGGCCGCTGCGCCGGATCGCGGCCGAGCGTTTCGGCGAGCGTCGACAGCTCCAGGAAAAAATCCGCCTGGCGGCGGAGATCGTCGGAGAGCATCGGCTGCGGCGTGCGCAAGGTGGAGGCGACCGTCACCTTCTTGCCTTTGCGCTGCAGCGCCTCGACGAGATAGCGGAAGTCGCCGTCGCCGGAGAACAGCACGAAATGGTCGACATGCTCGGCCATCTCCATGGCGTCGACTGCGAGCTCGATGTCCATGTTGCCCTTCACCTTGCGCCGGCCCTGCGCATCGGTGAATTCCCTGAGCGGCTTCGTCACCACCCGGTAGCCGTTGTAATCGAGCCAATCGATCAGCGGGCGGAGCGAGGAATATTCCTGCTCCTCCGCCAGCGCCGTGTAGTAGATGGCGCGCATGAGGTAGCCGCGCTGCCGGAAATCGGAGAGGAGCCGGCGGTAGTCGATGTCGAAGCCGAGCGCGCGGGACGCGGCGTAGAGGTTCGCGCCGTCGATCAGGATCGCGATTTTTTCACGCGGGTCGAACATTTCTGGGCTCCGGGGAGGGGCGTTCGCC
>JACCSN010000633.1 GCA_013812985.1 Hyphomicrobiales bacterium
CCTGCCGGTCGACGTCATCACCGGCTATAACGGCAGCGACGACCAGCTTGCCATGCGCCGCGGCGAGATCCAGGGCATCGTCGCGTCGCGGTCGACCTACGAGCAGTTCGTCAAGGAAGGCGAGGGCCAGTTCATCGCCCAGATCGGCGGATCGCAGACCGACGTGCCGGCGCTGGCGCCGATGGTGACCGACCCGACCGGCTCGCAGGCGATCGCGCTCATCCTGTCGCAGAGCACGATCTCCCGCCTCACCGCCGGCCCGCCGGGCATCCCCGCCGATCGTCTCGAGGCGCTCAGGGAAGCCTACAGGATGGCGACAAGCGACGAGGAGTTTCTGGCGCGCGCCAAGCAGCTGGAGCTGCCGATCGACCCGGTCACGGGCGACGAGCTCCTGGCTGCGGTTGAGGTGGCGCTGAAGCAGTCGCCCGAGACGGTGGAGCTGATCCGCAACGCGCTGAAAAAGGAATAGGCGCGGCGCAAGCTTATCCGGCGACCGCGGCTTTGGCCGTCGGTCGCCGACTATCTTTCAGGAAGTCAGAGGCAGCGAAAGTATGTGCGGTGATCTCGACGACGAAGACGGGCTGGAGGCCGCGCTCTATGCGCGCTTTCGCGCTCATGCGCGGACGCTGCTGAAGGGCCGCTCCGACGATCCGGCCGGGCGCGCGGAACCGACGAGCGCCTACATGGACAGGCTGTTCGCCGACGCGCTCGCCCGTTGCCTGCGCGACGGCGACGATGCGGAGGAGAGCCGCCGCTACGACATGCTCGCGGCGCAGCCCATCGTGCTCGCCCGCCTCGCCGGCTTCCTCGCCGCCCATGCCTCGCTGCGGGAAGACCCGCTGCGCAAGGTGATCGAGGCGCTGATGCACGGCTACGCGGAAGCGGAACGGATCGAGCCCGGCCACGGGCACGACCACGACGACCAGCACGGCCACGATCACCACGGCCACGCGTATCCCCACCACGACCATCGCCACTGACGCATGCCGGGCGTGGCCGATGAAGACGGCAGGCCGTCGCCGCCCTCCGGGCGCGACGACGGCCCGCGCTCCCCCCGCGCTTTCGACCGCTCGTTCTGGATATTCTTCCTCCTGGCGATCGTTTCGGCCGCGGCTTGCTGGGCCGTGAAGGGGGAGGCGGTCTTCCGCCAGACCTTGTTCGGCGATCTCCGGCTCCTGGCTGAAATCCTCCCGCGCATCGTCGCCGCGCTCTGCGTCGCCGCGCTGGTGCAAGTGCTGATTCCGCGCAAGGCCGTCGCCGAAGCGCTCGGCGACGAGGCCGGATTGAGAGGCGTGGCGCTGGCGGCCGGGGCCGGGGCGCTCACGCCGGGGGGGCCCATGACGTCGTTCCCGTTGGTCAGTGCGTTGCACAACGCCGGCAGCGGCCGTGGGGCGCTGATCGCCTATCTTACCTCATGGTCGACGCTCGGCTTCCAGCGCATCCTGAGCTGGGAGATACCGCTGATGGGGATCGAATTCGCGGCGATCCGCTTCGCCGCGTCGCTGCCCCTGCCGTTCGTCGCCGCCGCGATCTCGGCGCTGCTGCCGAAGCCCGCCCGCGATCCGGCGAGCTGAGGCAAAAGGAGTGTTGGGATTGGCGCTGCTTTGGTCCCTCGTGGTTGCGCTTGGCATTTACGCGGCGCGGACGCCCGGGGCTCGGCACCGCGAGGCCGCCCGTCTCGCGGCCCGGCAATTCGTCCGCGTCCTGCCGCGCCTTGTCTGCGCGCTCATCGCCGCGGGATTCCTCGGCAAGCTCATTCCCGGCGCGTTCGTCGGCTCGCTGATCGGGCCGGAAAGCGGCGCGCGCGGCATCCTCATCGCCTCGGCGATCGGCGGCTTCACGCCCGGCGGGCCCATCATCTCGTTCCCGACCGTGGTGGTGCTCAGCGAGGCGGGCGCGGGGCTGCCGCAGATGGTCGCCTTCCTGACCGCCTGGTCGGTCTTCGCCTTCCACCGCGTTTTGGTCTACGAATCAACCCTGATGGGCTGGCGCTTCGCGGCGACGCGCCTGTTCTCGTCCCTGGCGCTGCCGCCGCTTGCCGGCTTCACGGCAGGGCTCGTCATGAGCATCCCGGAAATTCTAGCGAGGTGATCGTGCCGGGAAAGCAGCGCGCGCGGGACCCCGTCTCGGAGCGGGTCAAACCAGAATGAAGACCTTCCCCTCATCCACCAGCGCCTGATACGTGCGGATCGGGATGATGCAGGGCGGCTCGACGACGGCGCCGGTCCGGATGTTGAAGCAGCCGCC
This sequence comes from Hyphomicrobiales bacterium, assembly GCA_013812985.1. The sequence goes on from JACCSN010000633.1 coordinate 2,248, forward strand.
GTGGAAATTGCATTCCACCACGTCGCCGTCGACCTCGCCTTCCGACAGCGAGCCCGGCCCGTGCGTGCAGTGATCGTCCGTCACATAGAATACGCCGTCGAGGTTGAAGACCGCGAGCTCCATCCCTGCCGTTTCCACCTTGAGCGCGCCGCCCGCCGCGACCTCTTCGGTCCGGCACAGCTCGACCCGGCTTTTCGCTGCTTCCATCAAGGCTTGCTCCGTGTTGACGGGGGACCGGCGGCGATGATAATTTCTTCTCGGCGGAACGGCGTTCCGCATACAGGAACTGTGGCAGTATTCAAGGCCAAGGCAGAAATCAACGGCGCGCGGCGAGACCGGCGTTGCTAACAAGCGAGCCCAAGTGCGAACCGACCCAAAGCGGAGCCAGCGATGCTGAGGAAAGAGCAGAACGATCTCCTCACCCAGACCGGGCCGGCCATGCCGATGGGCGAGATGTTCCGCCGCTACTGGATCCCGGCGCTGCTCGCCGAGGAGCTGCCGGAGAACGAATGCCCGCCGGTGCGGGTGAAGCTCCTGTCGGAGCGGCTGCTGGCGGTCCGCGACTCGCTCGGCCGCTTCGGGCTGATCGACGAGTTCTGCGCCCATCGCGGTGTCTCGCTGTGGTTCGGCCGCAACGAGGAATGCGGCATCCGCTGCCCCTATCACGGCTGGAAATACGACATTTTCGGCAATTGCCTGGAAGTGCCGTCGGAGCCGGAGGAGAGCGGCTTTCGGCAAAAAATCAAGCTGAAGTCCTAT
>JACCSN010000395.1 GCA_013812985.1 Hyphomicrobiales bacterium
GGCTTGCGGAGACCGCCGTCACGCCGAACGCGGCGCGGGAGAGACAGGCCCGGAGATCGGCCCGGAAACCCTCAAGAACGTCTCTGGCCGTCCCGCCCGATCAGGGCGACCGGCAAAGCCCCGGAAATACCGAGAGTTTTGGGTTGACGCAAACGGATTTACGTCGCGGCCACAATTACTTAGTTCGTGGCGGAGGGAGGGGGATTCGAACCCCCGAGACGGTTTCCCGCCTACACACTTTCCAGGCGTGCGCCTTCAACCACTCGGCCACCCCTCCGGCGCGCTCCCATGTATCGATCGAAGCGGGCCTTCGCAAGGCGAGCCATGCGGCGCTGGCGTTCAACGGCCTGCAGCGAGGCGCCGCATCCCCGGACGCGGCGCGGCATTGCCGCCGAAGGCGAACGTGCCTACCTAACGCTGAATGCTGAGCTTTCTGTCCCGCTTCGTTGGCGTTTGGCTCATCGCCGCGGCGCTGATTGCCTCGGTCGTGGACGGCGCGAAATCGATCGCCGCCTCGCGGTTGGTGCTCACGCCTTTGGCGGAGAGCTGGGCGACGATCGCCGCGCTCGGCGGCGGCGGGAGTCCGGGCGATGCAGCCGCCGCGTCGTCGGCGCCGTGGCCGCTCAGCCTGATCGCGCCATGGCTTGCGACCGCGCCGACGGCGGCCGTCCTGGCGGTTCTTGGCTTCGTTTTCCTCGCCGCCGGCCGTCGTCGGCGATCCCCTTATCGCGGCCGTGAATTCGCCGCCTGAATCCGGAGGTTCGAAATGTTTCTGTTCGATCAGCTCGCCAAAAAGCTCGCCATGCCCAAATCCGCGGAGGCCCTCCCGGGCCGGGCCGAGCCCATCGCGACCGCCGAGAAGCATTTCGTCAATGGTCGGAAGCTGAAGGGCCCGTATCCGGAAGGGATGCAGACGGCCGTCTTCGGGTTCGGCTGCTTCTGGGGCGCCGAGCGCGTCTTCTGGAAGCTGCCCGGCGTCTACGTGACGGCGGTCGGCTATGCCGGCGGCGCCACGCCCAACCCGACCTACGGGGAGGTGTGCGGCGGCGCCACCGGGCACAACGAGGTGGTACTCGTGGTCTATGATCCGAAACAGGTCGCCTATGCCGAATTGCTGCGGCGGTTCTGGGAGGCGCACGATCCGACGCAGGGGATGCGCCAGGGCAACGATGTCGGCACCCAATATCGCTCGGGCATCTACGTCACGGACGAGGAGCAGCGCCGGCAGGCGGCCGCCTCCCGCGATGCCTATCAGCTCGCGCTGGGCAAGCGGCGCGGCGCGATCACGACGGAGATCATCGACGCGCCGGACTTCTTTTTCGCGGAGGACTATCACCAGCAATATCTAGCCAAGAACCCGAACGGCTATTGTGGGCTCGGCGGCACCGGAGTGAGCTGCCCGGCCTTCAGCGAAGCGGCGGCGTAAGGGCCCTAATTAGCGATTAGGCCGGGGTCGCGGCAGCCGAGCCAGATCGGGATCCTCGACTTGCGCCTCCGGCTCGGCGACAGCGGCCGGAGGCTGCGCTTCGGCGACAGCCGCGGGCGGCGTGGCGTCAGCAAGCGGCGGCGCCTCCCCGGTCGCCGGTAATGCTGCGAAAGCCTGGACCATCGTGATCGCGCCCGGCCTGGGCGGCGCGGCGAGCACCTCCCGGCAGGCCGGCGGAAGCTCGGCAAGCATCATCTCTTTAGGGGGGGCGGCAGGATCGGCCAAGGGCGGCGGCGGCTTATAAGGCTCGGCGCTGAACCAATAGGCGAGATCCGCACCGCAGCCATCGCCGGGCGGCGGCGGCGACTGCGACCGGCAAGGCGTGCCGGGTGGGCACGACAGTCGCACATGCAGATGATCGTGGTGCCCGTAATAGGGGCGCACCTTTCGCAGCCAATCGCGGTCATCGCCCGCCGTTTCGCAGAGCTTCTTCTTGATGCCCGGGGCGACGAAGATGCGCTCCGCCCGCGGATCGAGCGATGCGCGCCGGATCAGGCGCGCATGGGCGTCGGTCCAGCTTGCCGGGAACACTTCGTTGGGCCCCGGCTCCACAATGGCCGGAGCCCCGGTTTCCTCGCGCTCTCGGGCGGAAAGGCGGCGATCGGGCATCGGCATCAGCCAGAGATCCACGTCGAGCCCGGTCTGGTGCGAGGCATGGCCGGTCAGCATCGGACCGCCTCGCGGCTGCGACATGTCGCCGACCAGGAGCCCCGGCCAGCCATCCTCGGCCGCGGCCTCGCGCGCCAGCTTCTCGAGGTAGTCGACCAGGGTAGGGAGGCCCCAATGGCGATTGCGGGACAGCCGCATGGCCTGCCAGTGGGGTCCATCGGGAGGCAATTGCACGGCCCCCGCCATGCAGCCTTGGCTGTAGAAGCCGATCGGCTCGGCGGGAAGGTCGGCCGGCAGCTGGGCGGCCCCGAACAGTTCCTTGGCCGGCGCGCCTTGCGCAGCCGCCGCAGTCGCGTAAGCCAGAAAGGTGAGAATCAGGACGTATCTGACCATCCGGCTTTGTAGCACGGCGCTTGTGGAGCTTCTAAGGCAAGCTTTCCGTCAGTCGACAACGCGCCAGAGCCGGAGCGTCGATCGGTCGCCGCCCGGAACCGGCTCCAGCCAGGGAAGGCTTTCGCCCGACATGAGACGGGACAGAAGCCCGTTTGGCGTCTCATCCAGCGTCAGCGCCGTTTCTCGCGATGTGGCGCAGATCGCCAGATAATCAACGTTCCGCGATTGCATGATCGGCTGTGCGTCCTGCGGCGAGCGATCCATCGCACGAAGCGAGTCGAGGATCGCCTCGCCGCCGCGATGATAGGGCGCCCCCACGACCGCGTGCGGAGAAAGCGCCAGCACGCTGGGTCCGTAGAAGACCGGAGCGAGAACCAGGCCTGCCGGCTGGCTGGAAAGGAGATCGGCGGTCGCGCCGTCGAGGCAGTCCTTCTCCGCATTCGACAATCCGGCCACGAGTTGCTTCGGGGCGTCGGCCCGTTCGATCGGCGCGACCCGGCCGCCTGTCGCCAGCGACAGCGCGCGAACCGCGACCCAGCCGACCGCCAGGTGGGCGAGCGGCATCGCAAGCAGGGCGGCGAAGATCACGGGGGCCGCCCTGCGGAGCGGCTTCAGGGAGGTCACGCCATGCCTTGCGGCGATCTCCGCCAGCCAGACGCTCAGCACCGGAATGGCGACGGCGTTGGCGGCGGGGAGCGTGCGCACCTGGTAGAAGCTCAACGCCAGGGAGAGCCCGATGACCACGGCGGGGAGGATCCACATCGCGGGGTGGCTGCCGCCGTTTGCCCAGGCCCGTCGCAGCGCGATGGCGAGAGCGACGACCGGCGGGCCTGTGAGCGCGATGATGCCGACCGGCTCGTGCGCCACGAAGACGGGGAGCGGCTGCGCTTCGGTGACGCTGCTCAGCCAAAGCTGCTTCAGTTCGGGCGACAGTGAGCCATAAGGGCCTGAGAGGCACTCCGGCGCGATGAGCAGGAGCGCGCCGGCGCTCGCGGCGGCGAGGATGACCAGACCGGATAGACGCGGCGCGGTGCTGCCGGCGCGCCCGCAGAGACAGGCCAAGACCGCCAGGCCGCAGCCCGCGATCGCCGCCGGGACAGCATAAGCAAAGGACAACGCATCGCAGGCCATGGCGGCATCCGGCGAGCCGGCGAGGAGATGAAGCGCCAGCGGGCCGGCGCCCAAAGCGATGCCGAACCCGATCGTCCCTGCCGCGCCCTCTCCGCTCCACGCCCATCTGAGCGCAACCGCCGCTCCGAATATCGCCACATAGGGGAGCATCTCCAGCCCGATGGCCAACGACAGTGCGCAGAGCAGCCCCGCCGCCAATCCGAAAGGCGGCTGCGCCGGCATCCGGAGCACCGCCGCCAGGGTCGCCAGAAGGAGCGCAAGCTGGACGGTGTGGTGATCGATGCTGCCTGGCAGGAACATCAGCAGCGGATTGAAGAAGACCAGCGACAGAAGCAGCGTCGGCGCCGCCGCGGCGCGGCCAGCGAGCGCGGTCGCGACCGACATGGCGCTGCCCATGAAACCCAGAAGCAGGAGCAGCGGCCAGGCGGCAAGCGCGAACCCCTCGCCGTCGCCGAACAGGTTGCCGATCAGCACAAGCCCCGCCAGCGGCGCATCGATGAGCCGCGACCAGTGCATGAGCACGCCCGTCGGCGGATCGAGGCGGTGCTGGACGAGATCGAACCACGCCTGACCGTTCAAGAGATCGCGGACCTGGACGAGCCGCATCAGGCTGTCGGGATCGTGCTTCTGGAACATTCCGGGATTGAGGAAGTGCGTCGCCAACACCGCCGCCGCGAAGGTTCCCCAGAAGATGAAGAGCAGCGACGGCAAGCCGGGCTGCTCGGCCTTGCCGATCGAAACAGCGTCAGCTGGCGGATTTTCGATGGAGGCGTTCATGTGAAACTGGCGCTGGACCTCGCGGGGCCAGGCGAGGCGAGACAGCCATATCCGCGAAGCATGAAGGGAGAGTTTCCCCACAGGCAAATCTACGGCCCATTAACCCGACGGCGATAAGAGGGTCCGTCGCGACCTTTCCGGGACCGCTCCATGACATCAATTGCGGCCGAGGACGGCCTCAGGATCGCCGTGCTCCTGCCCTGCTACAACGAAGCGCTCACCGTTGGAGGCGTGGTGCGCGGTTTCGCCCAGGCCTTGCCCGGCGCGCGGATCTTCGTCTTCGACAACAATTCCACCGACGACACGGCGTGCGCCGCGGCGCGGGCCGGCGCGCAGGTCTTCCGCGAAGTCCGCCAGGGCAAGGGAAACGTCGTCCGCCGCATGTTCGCCGACATCGACGCCGATGTCTACGTCATGGCGGACGGCGACGGCACCTATGATCCCGCCGATGCGCCGTCGCTGGTCAACGCCCTGATCACCGAGCGTGTCGACATGGTGGTCGGCGCCCGGCAAGGCGTCGGACGGGACGCGGGCCGCTCCGGCCACGCTTTCGGCAACCGCACCTTCAACCGGCTCTATGGCTGGCTGTTCGGCCGCGGCTTCAGCGACATCTTTTCGGGTTACCGCGCCTTTACCCGGCGCTTCGTGAAAAGCTTTCCGGCGATCTCCGCCGGCTTTGAGATCGAGACCGAGATGAGCGTTCATGCGAGCCAGCTGATGATACCCGTGGCGGAGATCGATCTCGATTACGGGCGTCGGCCGGACGGCTCGGCCTCCAAGTTGCGGACCGTCGAGGACGGCTTCAGGATCCTCTGGATGTTCGCCACCTTGATGAAGGAGACGCGGCCGTTCGTCTTCTTCTCCATCGTCGCGCTGATCTTCTGGGCGCTTGGCCTTTTCCTCATGATGCCGGTGGTCGGCACCTGGCTGGAGACCGGGCTGGTGCCTCGCCTGCCGACCGCGGTCGTGGCGACAGGCATGTTCATTATCGGTTTCATGATGGCCGGCGCCGGCCTGATCCTGGACAGCCTCAGTCGCTCCCGCGTCGAGCAGAAGCGGATCCTTTTCCTGAGCGTGCCGGCGCTTGGCATCCAATAGGCGCGTGCGGATGCTCCAATCCGCGGCGGAGGCGGCCCGCTTCGCCCGTTTCGCGACGGTCGGCGGCATCGGCTTCGTGGTGGATACGGGGCTGCTCGTAGCCGTTCATCATGGCGCCGGGCTTGATCCGTTCAGCGCGCGACTGGCATCCACCACCGTCGCCGCGCTGACCACCTGGCGGCTGAATCGAGGCCTGACATTTGGAGCGTCTTCCTCAAGCCAGGCCAGGGAGGGCCTCCGCTACGCCACCGTAGCAGCCTCAACGGCGGCCTTGAACTACCTGCTCTATGCCGCGGCGCTGCTCCTGTGGCCGGGCCTGCCTCCGGTCGCGGCAGTCGTCGCGGCGACGATCGTGGCGATGAGCTTCTCGTATCTCGGCTATTCCCGATACGTCTTTCAGGGCGGAGGTCCCGCCGTGTTGGTTTCGCCCAACTCGCACAACCGGTAGCCGCCGGAGCGCTCAGCCATGTCGAGATGGAGGTGCGTGGCGTGCGCGGCGTCGCTGCCCGGCCCGAGCACGGTCGTGAAGACCTTGCAGGCGCCTTCCCGGAT
>JACCSN010000414.1 GCA_013812985.1 Hyphomicrobiales bacterium
CCCCCGGCTTCAAGCAGGAGAGCGAGAACGTCGCACTCTACAATGCGCGCTTCTATGAAGGCCGCTACATCATCGGCCAGATCGCCGCCAAGCAGTCGAAGACCGGCATCGCGGGCTACATCGTCTCGTTCCCAATTCCCGAAGTGATCATGGGGATAAACGCCTTCATGCTAGGAGCGCAGACGGTCAATCCGGATTTCAAGGTGAAGATCGTTTGGGTCAACACCTGGTTCGACCCTGGCAAGGAGGCCGACGCCGCCAAGGCCTTGTTCGACCAGGGCGCCGACATCATCGTCCAGCACACCGATTCGACCGCGCCGCTGCAGATCGCCGAGGAGCGTGGATTGCACGGCTTCGGCCAGGCCTCCGACATGATCAAGTTCGCGCCCAAGGCGCAGTACACGTCGATCGTCGACGAGTGGGCACCCTACTACACCCGCCGCATCCAGGAGCTGCTCGACGGGAACTGGAAGCCCACCAATGTCTGGGAGGGTCTGAAGGAGGGCGCCGTCCACATGTCGGATTACACCAACCTCCCGGAGGAGGTCGCCAAGGCCGCCGAGGAGACCGAGCAGAAAATCGCCTCCGGCGAGCTGCACCCGTTCGCCGGCCCGATCGTCAAGCAGGACGGAACGGAATCCATCCCTGCCGGCCAGACGCTCGACGACGGCACGCTGCTCGGCATGAACTGGTATGTGAAGGGCATCGACGACCAGCTGGCGAACTGAGCGCGGGCGCTGCCGAACCTTCTCCCCTTGCGGGAGAAGGTTCCCGCGGAGCAGCCGGATGAGGGGTGTCGCGAAGCGATCGATGCCGACCGCGACTCTGGCTGGAAAAGATGGTCCGGTCAGCATAGCTCCCGATCTAGGCAGGCGAGGCGCGCTCCCCTCTCGCTTGCGGGGAGAGGCTGGGGGCGGGGTCGTCCGCGGCAAGCTGAGCGTCTGTGCTGTCCGGCATCACCCCTACCTGGAAACTCGAATGGCTGCGCCAGGCGGGCGCGACGGCGGGGTCTGACCCCATTCAGGCCCCCTTGAGCTCTTGCTGCGCGCCGACCGCTCTGGATAACGTTTCCTCCCTCCGGGTGCGCAACGCCCATGACAACTCACCCGGCCTCTCCCCACGAGGGGGAGAGGCACAGGCCGCGCTTCCGGCGAAAAAATCTATCCCCGGCCGCGAAACCTCCCGTATCATCTTCCCACTCCCGCCCGTTGAGGGCGTCGGCCGGCGTGAATCGATCGGGGCGGGGGTGCGGAGCCCGTAGCGGTGAAGGAGTCACGCCCGATGCACCGCCGCGGGAGCCCAAGCCGTGCCGCTTTACGCTAACGGGCCTGGCGGAATGCAGCCCCTGAAAGAGGGGTCCGTCTCGGGAAAGGTGCAAGTCCCGGAGCGGCACGGAGCAAGCTTCCTCTCCGCGCGGGGCGCTTTGCGGCGCTTCACTGCCGTCTGATCGCGATCGCGGATCGCAACTTCAAGCGCCGCGAGGCGCCCCGCGCCCCTCCTTTCGGGGAGGACCATCTCAGAACTCGGGCCAAACAGCCGCGGGACGCCGACGCTTGCCTTCACGACAAAGCCTTGCCAGGGCCGGTGCAATCCTGTTTTGAACCGCTCATGCTTCCGCCGCTCCACGGAATCCGCGTCCTTGAGATCGCCCGTATCCTGGCCGGGCCGTGGGCGGGCCAGCTCCTGGCCGATCTCGGCGCCGATGTCGTGAAGATCGAGCGCCCCGGCGTCGGCGACGACACGCGCGGCTGGGGGCCGCCCTTCATCGAGGCGAGCGACGGCGGCGACCTGTCGGCCGCCTATTTCCATGCCTGCAACCGCGGCAAGCGCTCGGTCGCCGCCGATTTCGAGGCCGCCGAAGGGCGCGAGACCGTCCGCCGCCTCGCCGCCCATGCCGACGTCCTGATCGAGAACTTCAAGGTCGGCGGGCTGCGGAAATACGGCCTGGATTGCGCAACGCTGCGCGAGGGGAATCCGCGGCTGGTCTATTGCTCGATCACCGGGTTCGGGCAGGACGGTCCTTACGCGGGACGCGCCGGCTACGATTTCATGATCCAGGCCATGGGCGGGATCATGGACCTGACCGGGGCGCCGGACGGCGAGCCGCAGAAGGTCGGCGTCGCCTATGCCGACATCTTCACCGGCCTTTATGCGACCGTCGCGATCCTCGCCGCGCTGCGGCGGCGCGACGAAACCGGGAAGGGCGGCTACATCGACATGGCGCTGCTCGACACCCAGGTGGGTGTGCTCGCCAACCAGGCGATGAATTACCTCGCCTCCGGCAAGCCGCCGACAAGGATGGGCAACGCACATCCGAACATCGTGCCCTATCAGGT
>JACCSN010000449.1 GCA_013812985.1 Hyphomicrobiales bacterium
GATCGGGTCCTTCGGAACGGCGCCGGCGGAAGCGCTGGAATCAAAGCCGCTCCGCGCGAATTCGTAAGCGTGCTCGTGGTAATTCTTGCCGACGCAGAAGATATTCCGCCTGGGTCGAGGGATTGGCGCCTCGAGCCTGACCTGGCCTAACGGGACTGGCGACAAGGCATAAGGCGGCGCGGCGCCGTTTCGATCGATCAGGGCCAGAATGCCTGCTCTGGCCATCTCGACCGGGATATCGAGCGGGCTGACCGTCTGCGCCCGGTCGTCGACAAGCCCAACGCGGCGTTCCCCTCCCATCGAGAATGTCGCGACCTTCATCGAGTCTCCCGACCGATCTTGAGCCAGTTGGCGCGCTTCGGATCCTTACCGTAGAATCCGGTGGTTCGCCTCGCAAGCAGGTTGCCGCCAGCCCTGATATTCCGGTCGAAGTTCCCGGCTGTTCGGCGAACTGAAAAGAGACGCGAGGCCCGCGCTGCTGGGAAGCCACGCCCCCAAAGTCGCCCGCGGTCTGAGCCCGGCCACGGCATCGAGATAGCGGGGGGCTGGCGCACGCGACGTGCGGATCGTAGCTATGCGGCGGGCAATCAGCATAGAGTCCTTCAGCGCTGATCCGAAGCGCGAGATCGAAGCTTTCGGCGACGATGGGAATTCTTTCGCAGCGACCCGACATCCGGCGATTTCCGGAATCGGGAACAGCGGGGCCTCAGGCGTTCCCGCGAGAATGGAGGCCTGGATTGGCGCAAAAGGATATGTTCGCGACGGTTGAGCCCGTCCTGCCCGACATCGGCCCTAACGCCACCATCGCCGCTCTCGCCGAGGAGGCCGCGCATTGCACGCGCTGCGGGCTCTACAAATGGGCGACGCAGACGGTTTTTGGCGCGGGGCCGCCGGATGCGCGCGTGATGATGGTGGGCGAGCAGCCCGGCGACCAGGAGGATTTGCAGGGCCTGCCCTTCGTCGGCCCCGCGGGGCAGCTCCTCGACAGGGCTCTGGAAAGGCAGGGGTCGATCGCGGCGAGGTCTACGTCACCAATGCGGTGAAGCACTTCAAGTTCGAAGCGCGGGGCAAGCGGCGCATCCATAAGAAGCCGGACCGGCCGGAGATCGAGGCTTGCAAATGGTGGCTGGAGCGGGAGCTCGCCGTGCTCAGGCCAAAGCTCGTCGTGGCGCTGGGGGCGACCGCCGGACAGGCGATTTTCGGGCGCGCGGTGAAAGTAATGAGTGAGCGCGGCAAGGCCACAGAGGACCTGCGCGGCTTTCGCGTCCTCTTGACCGTCCACCCGTCATATCTGCTGCGACTGCCGGATGCGGCAGCCAGGGAGCGGGAGTTCGCGGCATTTGTCGCCGATCTCAGACAAGCCGCTTGAAGCCAATCTGGAGCCAGGATGACGCCAGGGGAATCGGGTGAACGGATTACGCGGCGATGAGGCTGGCGAGGTATTCGTCGTCCCAGGCGGCGACCTTTCGCCTGACGCGCAGGGAGTCGTTGCCGGGGGCTCTGCGGGTCAGGTTGAGGGCGATGTGCTTGACGGTCGTGAAGTTGGCCGGGGCGTGCTCGGTTCTGATGCGGCATTCGTCATCGCGGAAGAGCATGTCCATGTCCCAGTGCAGGCTGTTCTCGACCGCCCAATGGCTTCGCACTATGGCGCCGAGGCTTTTGGCCGGCTCTTTCAGCGAGGTGATGTAGAGGCGCGTTTCGCGTTCGACCTTGCCGTCGATCTCGCGGCGGCTGTCGATGATGACGACGCCGTTCAGGCCGGGCCAGGCGTGGCGCTGGCGCAGCCAGGCTAGGTCGTGGATGACGGTGGTGGTGCGGGTCTCGATGCGGCCGTGGTCGCCATCGACGGTTTCGTCCCGGCTGATCGTGGTGTTCTTGAAGCCGTTGGCTTTCTGCTCGGCCACGAAGAGCTTGACATCGGCGCGCAACGTGCCCTGGTTGCCCTTCAGGGCAAGCACGTAATCGGCCTTCTTGTCGCGGATTTTTTGCGCGATGTCGCGCTGGCAGCCCATCAAGATCCTCGGACTTGATCCGGGGATGGTCACGCGGCGCCTTCGATGGCCATCATGTCGAGCAGCTTCGGAATGGTGACGATCTCATTGGATTTCTCCGCCACCTTGACCTGGCCGAGCACCAGCCCCCTTCGACAGGCTCAGGAGCCGCGCCGCGAAGGCGGAGACCATGTGGATCGGCGCCTTGCCGCTCTTCTTATGGCCGGAGCGCCGCGAGGTCTTGCCGATCCTCGGACTTGATCCACTGCTGTCCGGTTGAGTTTTGGTGGACAGGGCGCATGGCGTTGATTCTACTCGGTTCCGAGCATTTGCAGGTGTTCGGGACGCGAGAAAGGGGTCAACGCCATGCGGCATCAGA
>JACCSN010000452.1 GCA_013812985.1 Hyphomicrobiales bacterium
GGGCGCGTCCGTCCGATCGCAGCGATCAAGGCCATCATTGATGCACTTTAGGTAACCGGCGTTGCCGATATCCTTGCCTTACGGCATAAGCTGCCCACCATTCACATGAATATTTTGCCCGGTGATATAGCCGCTCATCCGGGCCGAGGCGAGGAACAGGAAGGCGCCGACGCAATCCTCGGGCTCGCCGATCCGGCCGAGATGGACGGCCTTGCGCATCGCTTCCATGCGCTCGGGCGGCGTTGCTGCATGGAACGGTGTCCTGATCACGCCAGGCGACACGGCGTTGACACGAATGTTCTTCGGCGCCAGATCACGGGCGAGATGTCGCGTGAGGTTGTGGACGAAAGCCTTGGAGGACGCATACATAGCAGAACCTGGACCGCCGCCGTCGTTCCCTGCAATCGAGCCGACGTTGATCACGGCTCCGCCTGAACGACGTTCCATATGCGGCACGGCGGCCTGCGACGCCGCGATCACCGAGCGAACGTTCAGGTCGAACACCGTGTCGATCAGATCGTCCTCGATCTCCGCGAACGGCGTGCGCCGGACCAGCGAGCCGGCATTGTTGATGAGGACGTCGAGCCCGCCGAGCGCCAGGGCCGCCTCCTCGACGATCCGGCGCGGCTCGCCGCGCTTCGTCAGGTCGCCCCGGACAAGGATCGCGCCGCCGCCGGAGGCCTCGACCTCCGCCAGCACGGCCTCCGCTTCCCGAGCGCTGGCATTGTAGTGAACCGCGACTTTCGCCCCCTGTCCGGCGAAGGCCTTGGCAGCCGCCGCGCCGATGCCGGTGCTGGCGCCGGTGATCAGAACGAGCTTTCCGGAAAGGTCGTCGATTTGCATCTGCATCACTCCGAAACCATTGCCGATGCATCTATTGTATGACATTAGGTTCGGCAATCCCTCAGCGGGGACGCGGGTCTCGAGCGTCATGCGCTCGAAAAGACCGGGAGCAGCGCTTGCCCAATCCTTCCAATTCCGCCCGGGCGTTCGAGCCTGACCCGGCGTTCGGCGCCCAGCTTGGCCCCACGCTTCGCCGGGTGCATCTACGCCTGGCGGATCAGCTCGGGCTGGCCATCGTCCGCGGCGATTTCAAGCCGGGGGAGGCCATCCCATCGGAAGTCAAGCTTGGCGAGATGCTCGGCGTCAGCCGCACGGCGATGCGCGAAGCGATTCGGGGCCTGAGCGCGAAGGGGCTGGTCGAGTCGCGGCCGAAGACGGGGACGCGCGTTCGGGATCCGGAGCATTGGAATCACCTCGATCCCGATGTGCTGCGCTGGCAGCTCGAGGTTACTGATACCGAGGTCTATCTGCGCAAAATGTTCCAGCTTCGCCACGCCACGGAACCCGCCGCCGCCGCCCTGGCCGCTGACGCCGCTGACAAGGGTGACCACGCGCATATTCAGGCCGCCTTCGACGCGATGGTCGCGGCGGGCGCCGACAACCGGCTCTGGGTTGAGGCGGATTTGCGGTTTCATAAGGCGATCTACATCGCCACCCATAACGAGTTCTTCTGGCCCATCGGCCAGCTCTTCAGCCTGGCGCTGAAGGAGATGTTCAGCATCGCCGCGCTCGGCTCGCATCGTCCTCGCGCGATCGTGGAGCACCGCGACGTCATGCTGGCGATCGTGGAGGGCAAGCCGGATCTGGCTCGGGCCGCGGCGCTGACGCTGCTCGGCAACGCTTCGTCCGACATCCAGCACATCCGCGGCGGCGGCGCAAGCCTGGAATCCGCCGTCGGACAGGAAACCTGGCAGGCGGTTCACGAACGACGTTGATCGCGTCTGAGCCTATGGTATGACATAACGCGCTATGGAGCGAGTAAGCCTCTGAGTGGCGCGCGCAAGAATTCGGCTCTACGGAGCTTGTTGGAGAGGGAGAGGACAATGACCATCGTTTCGGGAGTGACAAAGCTTTCGGCGGCTCTAGCCTTGGGCCTCGCCGGTCTGGCGGCTCCGGCGCTCGCCAAGGCTCCGAGCATCTGCGTCGTGCACAACAGCGCCGACCACCCATCGATCACCGCCCTCGCCAAGGGCATGACCGACGAAGCGGCGATCTTCGGCGCCGAGGTCACCACCTTCGATCCGGCCCTCGATCCGGTGAAGCAGGTCTCGATGATAGAGGACTGCGTTGCGCGGAAAGCGGATGTCGTCGTCGTCAACGCGGTGGACCCGGCCGCCGTCGTCCCCGCAATCCGCAAGGCGAAAGAGGCCGGCGTTCCCGTCCTCATGCAGAATGCCGACACCAACGAGGAAGGCCACGCCTTCACCGAATCCTTTATCGGCAGCCAGTCCTACGATCAGGGTTACGCGGTCGGCCAGATGATCGCCAAGGCGCTCGACAATACCGGCAAGGTGGTGGTGATCACCGGCAAGCCGGGCCAGACCGACACGGTCAACCGCACGGCCGGCATGGAAGCCGCCTTCAAGGACGCCGCGGCCCAGATCGAGGTGCTCGCCGTGCAGCCGGCGGACTGGAGCAAGGACAAGGCGCTCACCGTCATGCAGGACTTGCTGACGCGCCATCCCGACATCTCCGCCGTCTTCGGCCAGGACGACCCCATGGCGCTCGGCGCTTTGGAAGCGGTCAAGGCGAACGGCCGCGAGAAGGAGATCAAGGTGTTTGGCGTGAACGGCAACAAGGAGGCGTGCGACGCCATCAAGGCGGGCGAGATGTACGGCACGGCGCTGCAGCTGAGCTATCTGGTCGGCGTCTATACGGTCCGCGCCGCCTACGACCTGACCAATGGGCGCCTTGTGCCCGACAAGATCCTGGCGCCTACCGCCCCTGTCACGCCGGAAACGATCGACGATTGGGCGTCGCAGTGCTGGTGACCTGCCGGGCTTCGCCCCTCGCGAAGCCCTGATCCGACGCGCCGGCGCCTGTCGATGAGCGATCGAGCGTCGCCGCTTGACGGCCCACCGTCATCCGGCGTCGCGCCGGCCGCCTCGCTCCGTGCCGGCCGGACCGGCGCCGCGCTCGCCCATGCGCGCGAGCATTCGGCGCTTATCCTCCTGGTCCTGCTGTTGATCGCCGGGAGCTTCCTCTCCGAGGTGTTCCTCACGCCTCGAAACCTTCTCAACATCCTCTGGGCCGTGTCGGTCCTCGGCATCGTCGCGCTCGGCCAGACTCTGCTCCTGATCACCTGCCGCTTCGACATGTCGGTCGCGGCGGTTGTCGGGCTCGCCGGCATCGTCACGGTGCTGGCGCAGCTTGCCGGCTTCGGGCTGGTCGCGTCTCTCCTCCTCGGCGTCGCGAGCGGCGCCCTTGTGGGATTCTGCAACGGGCTGATCGTGCTCGCCACCGGCGCCAATCCGTTCCTGGTCACGCTCGGCACCAACCTCCTGGTCTACTCGCTCGCTCTGACGCTGACGGAATCGCGGACCTTTTACGCCACGATCCCCGAGTTCAACGTCATCGGGCGCGGCAAGCTCTTCGATACTCTGCATTACTCGGTTCTGGTCTTTATCGGCATCGCCCTGGTCCTGGAGTTTGTCCTGCGCCGGACGGTGTTCGGGCGGACGATCTACGTGGTGGGGTTGAACGAGGTCGCCGGACGGCTTTCGGGGCTCCGCATCCAGACGACCAAACTTGTCACCTTCGTGCTCTGCAGCACGCTCGCGGCGGTGGCGGGCATCATCATGACCGCGCGCAACAACAGCACCGTCGCCAATGCCGGCTTCGGCATGGAGTTCGATTCCATCATCGCCGCGGTGCTCGGCGGGACGAGCCTGTTCGGCGGCAAGGGCGGCGCGCTGCGAACGGTGATCGGGGTCGTCGTGCTCGGCGTCATGAACAATCTCCTGGTGCTCCTGAACGTGCCGATCGAGGCGCAGCAGATCGCCAAAGGCGCGGTGTTCCTGCTCGTCGTCTGGGCGGACAGCGTGCTAAGCCGGCGATGACGGCGGCGGCAACCCCGTGAGGCGGCTCACATCGCTGCTCGGCCGGCGGACCGCGCTCCTGATCGCCTGCGCGATCCTGCTGACCTTCGGGCTTCTGGAGGGCGAGCTCTTCCTCGGCGCCCGCAACCTGGAGAACATCACCCGGCAGGTCTCGCTCGACGCCCCGATCGTCTTCGGTCAGCTCGTCGTGCTCGTCGCGGGCGGCATCGACATTTCAGTCGGGTCCACCATGGCGATGTCGGCGGCGCTCGCCATAGGGCTGCAGCCATACGGAACCGGTGTGGCTATCCTCGGTGCGCTGCTTTTCGGCCTCGGCGTCGGCGTGGTGAACGGGCTGCTCGTCACCCGCGGCAAGATCGTGCCGTTCGTGGCGACGCTGGGCACGATGAGCGTGGTGCGCGGTCTTCTTCTCACTTATACGGGCCAGCAACCTATGTCGGGATCGGATCCGTCATTCGCGTTCCTCGGCGGCGGCAATATCGGACCCGTGCCGACGCCGCTGGTCATCACGCTGGCCCTCCTCTTCGTCCTCTCGGTCTTCCTGGAGCGGACCCGCCGCGGCCGCGATCTTTATGCGATCGGCGGCAGCCCCGAGGCGGCATTCCTCGCCGGCGTCGCGGTCGGGCGCGGGCTGATGATCGCTTTCATGATCAGCGGGCTGATGGCGGCGATCTCCGGCGTCCTCGTCGCCTCGCGCATCAACTCGGCGTCGGTGCAGCTCGGCGCCGACACGCCGCTCCTCGCCATCTCCGCCGCGCTGATCGGCGGCGCGAGCCTGCTCGGCGGCAAGGGCAGCGTTGTGGCGAGCTTCATCGGCGTGCTCGCGCTCGGCATGCTGGCCAACGGCATGAACCTGCTTGGCGTGCCGACCTACAACCAGATCGCGATCCGAGCTCTCATCCTTGTCGCGGTGGTGACGCTCGACGCGCTCGCCACGCGCATTGAGCGGCGGGGCCTGACCATGTCGCGCATTGCGAATTGAGCTTTTTTGGAAGAACCCCGCAGCGCCGGCGAGCGCCGGTGCGACGATAGAAAGGAACTCCGCCATGGCCCGCACTGTCCGCATCGCCACCACCTCGCTCGCCACGCTCGAGGACACAGCCCCTCCCTACAATTTGCGCCATCCCGACCCGGCCGACACGCTCGCCTTGGGACTCTCGCTCCTCGATGCGGCGGGAAGCCAGGGCGCCGACCTCGTCTGCCTTCCCGAAGGCTTTATCGCCGCCGGCATGCCAGGCTCGCGCATCCGCGAGATCGCCGAGCCGCTCACCGGCCCGTCGATGAGCGCCGTCGCGGAGAGGGCGAAGCGCCATGGCATGTATGTCGTTGCGGGCAGCTACGCCCGGATCGGCGAGCGGGTCTTCAACGTCGCGGCGCTTTTCGACCGGTCCGGCCGCCTCGTCGGCACCTATGCGAAACGGCACCCGACCGAAGGCGAGATCGATTGCGGCGTGGTCGCCGGGTCCGATCTCCCCGTCTTTGAGACCGATTTCGGCCGCGTCGGCCTCGCCATCTGCTTCGATCTCAACTGGCGCGGCTTGTGGGACGAACTCAAATCCAAGGGCGCCGAATTCGTCTGCTGGATCTCGGCCTATGAGGGCGGGTTTCCGCTGCAAGCCTATGCCTGGCTGCATGGGGTGACGATCATCTCCTCCGTCTGGCCGTATCACGGGCGGATCATCGAGCGGAGTGGTCGTGTCCTGACGCAAACGTCGCGCTGGGGCCGCGTCGCCACCGCCGACATCAATGTCGACAAGCGCTGGTTCCATACGGACGGGCAGATGCAGGCGATCCTGGCGATCCAGGATCATTACGGAAAGCGGGTGCGGATCGAGACGTACGGCGAGGAGCACATCTTCACCGTCGAGAGCGCCGACCCCGGCCTCGGCGAGCAGGAGATCGTCGAGCGGTTCGCCCTCGTCGACTACGACACCTACGTCGCGCGCTGCACGGCGGCGCAAGGCCGGAGCGTCAGCGAGAATGCCAGGCGGGTGAAAGCGCCCGAACCGGTCGGCTGAGGCGCGGGCGGTGGCCAAGCTCCTGGAGATGGAGGGGATCTCAAAATCCTTCCCCGGCGTGCGCGCCTTGGACGATGTGCGATTCGACCTTGAAGCCGGCGAGGTGCATGCGCTGATGGGCGAGAACGGCGCCGGCAAATCCACGCTGATCAAGATCCTCTGCGGGGTGCAGCCTCCCGATCAGGGCGTGATCAAGCTGGCGGGAGAAGCCGTCGAGATCGCCACGCCGGTGCGGGCGAACCAGCTCGGCATCAGCAC
>JACCSN010000463.1 GCA_013812985.1 Hyphomicrobiales bacterium
GCACCGCGCCCGCGAGGTGGACGCCGCCGCCGCGCCCGAATTCCATGCGCTGGTTGCTGAGCTCGCCGCCCGCGCCGGCCTGCCGATGCCAAAAGTCTACCTTATCGATGACGCGCAGCCGAACGCCTTCGCCACCGGCCGCAACCCGCGAAACGCGGCTGTCGCCGCGACGACCGGCCTCATCAGCCAACTCTCGCGTGAAGAAATCGCTGCCGTGATGGCGCATGAGCTGGCGCATGTGAAGAACCGCGACACGCTCATCATGACGGTCGCGGCGACGATCGGCGGGGCGATCTCGATGCTGGCGAACTTCGCCTTCTTCTTCGGGGGTCATCGCGACAACAACAACCCGTTCGGCATCCTCGGCGTTATCCTGGCCGCCGTCACCGCCCCGCTCGCCGCCATGCTCATCCAGATGGCGATCAGCCGGACGCGCGAATATTCGGCCGACCGCGACGGCGCCGCGATCTGCGGAAATCCAGCTTGGCTCGCGTCCGCGCTTGCCAAGATCGCCGGCGCGGCGGGCCGCGTGCCGATGCTCTCGGCGGAGCGCAATCCGGCCACCGCGCCGCTGTTCATCATCAACCCGCTCACCGGCGCCGGGATGGACAATTTGTTCTCCACCCATCCGGCGACGGAGAACCGCATCGCCGCGCTGCAGGCGATGGCGGCTTCCGGCGGCCTTGCCGCGACAGCCGGCCGAAACGTCGGCGTCGAGGCCATCTCGCCAAGCCGTCGAAGGAGCGAAGGATCCGCCGCCCCCGGCCCGTGGTCGCGCGCCGGCAGCCTCAAGAGGCGTGGGCCTTGGGGTTGAAACCCCGCCGAGCCACCCAGAAGACGCAAGGTCGGGATCGCGACGGCGCTCGGCAAAGCGCCAGGGCGCATGCCGAGCCGCCCGGGCTCGCGGTCCGCAAGACGGCGGCGTCGATCCTCCGCCAGGTGATCGAGCGTGGCGTTCCGCTCGACGCGCTGACCGACGAGGCGCATGGCGGCGAGCATTTTCGCGGGCTCGATCCGCGCGACCGCTCGCTCGTCCGCGCCATCCTCGGCGCCGCGCTCCGCCGCCGCGGCGAGATCCACGCCGCGCTCGCCCGCTGCCTCGACCGGCCGCTGCCCCTCCATTCCGGCGCGCTTGCCGCGATCCTTCACGTCGGCGCGGCGCAAATCCTGTTTCTCGACGTGCCCGATCACGCGGCGGTGAGCCTCGCCGTGGCGCATGCCTGGTCCGACCGGACGGCCCGCAACGCGCGCGGCCTGGTGAACAGCGTCCTGCGGCGGATCGCGCGGGAGCGGGACGACATCCTGGCCCGACCGGACGCCGCGCGCCTCAACGCGCCGGACTGGCTGTTCCGGCGCTGGAGCGAGGCCTACGGAGAAGCGCTCGCCGACAGGATCGCCGAAGAGCATCTGATCCCGCCGGGGCTCGATCTCTCCATCCGCGCCGACCCGGAGTTATGGGCCGAACGGCTCGGCGGCGTGGCGCTGCCGACCGGCACGGTGCGCCTCCCGGAAGCGCGGCGGGTTTCCGCGCTGCCGGGCTACGCCGAAGGCGCCTGGTGGGTGCAGGACGCCGCCGCCGCCTTGCCGGCGCGCCTTTTAGGCGATGTCGCCGGAAAGTCGGTGGCCGACCTCTGCGCCGCGCCGGGCGGCAAGACGGCCGAGCTCGCGAGTTCCGGAGCCGCCGTCACCGCCGTCGATGTCTCGACGTGCCGGCTCAAGCGGCTCTCCGCCAATCTCGAGCGGTTGCGGCTGAAGGCGGAGATCGTAACGGCCGACGTGCTGGCCTGGGCGCCGGGCCGCACGTTCGACGCCGTGCTCCTCGACGCGCCGTGCTCCTCCACCGGCACGATCCGGCGTCATCCGGATGTGGCCTGGCTGAAGCGCCCCGAGGACATCGCCACGCTGGCGGGGCTGCAAACGAAAATGCTCGACCGCGCCGCCGCGTGGGTCGCGCCCGGCGGCCTCCTTATCTTCTGCACCTGCTCGCTGGAGCCGGAGGAAGGGGAGGCGCAGGTCGCGCCCTTCCTGGCCCGCCATCCCGATTTCGCCCCCGCGCCGGTGCAGCCGGGCGAACTCGCCGGCCTGGCGCATCTGATCTCCCCCTCCGGCGCGCTGCGCACCCTGCCTTTCCACCGGTTCGGCCCTGACCTCATTCCGCCGCATACATCCGACACGATGCGCGGCATGGACGGTTTCTTCGCTGCCCGCTTCCGCCGGCTCTGAAGGCGTCGGGAGACGTTCCTTGCCAAGGCCGCCGAACAGGGTTACCCGCGAGATCATGTCAGCAATCGCGCCGGCCGACCGGCTCCGGCTCGCCCTGCACCAGGCGGGACGCCTCGGCCGGCGGCTGCGCCTGGGAGCGATCACCCTTCCGTTCGGGCGGTTCAGCGCGGCGCGGAGCGGGCGCTCGCAGCTTCTGATCGCGCCCCCCGATCTGCGCACCGCCGATCCGACCGTCGCGGTGGAGATCTATGGCGGGCGTTTCGCTTTTGCCGGCAACGTCGTCGAGACGCATGGGCAGTCGCCGTTCGACCTCGGCCCGCCATCGGAAGATTGGCTGCGCGAGCTGCATTCCTTTGGCTGGCTCCGGCACCTGCGGGCCGCCGATACACCGCTCGCCCGCTCCAATGCGCGCGCCATCGCCGAGGATTGGCTGGCGATGCACCGCCGGCCGGGGGGCGACATCATCTGGGATGCCGAGGTGACGGCGCGCCGCGCCATGTCCTTCCTGGCGCAGTCGCCGCTGATCCTGCACGACGCCGATCACGACCTCTACCGCCGCTTCGTCCGCTCGCTCCTGCGTCACGCCCATGTGCTCCGGTCGGGCAGGGGCGCCAGCGATCCGGGCCTGCCTCGCATCCAGGCGGCGATCGCGGTCGCGCTGATCGGGCTGTCGCTATCGCAGCAGGATCGACTCGCCCGCGCCGGCCTCGACCGCCTGGACGCCGAGCTGCTCGCGCAGATCCTTCCCGACGGCGGCCATATTTCGCGCAACCCGGCGGCCCTGGTGGAAGCGCTTGTCGATCTCCTGCCGCTCCGGCAGGCGCTGATAGCGCGCGGCATGGCGCCCTCCGGGACGCTCATGAACGCCATCGACCGCATGATGCCGATGGTGCGCTTCTTTCGTCACGGCGACGGCGCCTTCGCACACTTCAACGGGGTCGCGTCCTCGGCCGGCGGCCTGGTCGCCACGCTCATCTCCTATGACGAGACGCTCGGCAGCCCGGCCTCCAGCGCGACCTATTCCGGCTATGAGCGGATCCAGGCGGGCGCCAGCCTGCTGCTCCTGGATGCCGGCGGCCCGCCGCCGATCGCCCACAGCGCCGAGGCGCATGCCGGCACGCTGGCGTTCGAATTCTCCAACGCCACGCAGCGCATCGTCATCAATTGCGGCGCGCCGGCTTCGCGGCATCATCATCTACGCCGCGCCGCCCGCCGCACGGCCGCGCATTCCACCGCGGTCCTCAACGAGGAATCCTCCAGCCGCTTCTCAGGCCCGTCCGCGGACGCCCAGATCGTCTCCGGCCCGCGCACCGTCACAGCCAAGCGGAGCGCGGCCGCCGACGGCAGCACAATCGTGAAAATGAGCCACGACGGCTATGCGCGCCGCCTCGGCCCGGTGCATGAGCGGAGCCTTAGGCTGGCCGCCGCCGGCAATCTTCTGGAGGGCATGGACCATTTCTCCGGCGCACCGCTCGCCGCCGGACTTGCCTTCGCCGTGCGCTTCCATCTCCACCACGCCGTCGCCGTTCACGCCACCGGGCGGCGGAACGCGCTCGACCTCCGCGTTCCGGACGAATCGATCTGGCGCTTCGAGGCGAATTGCCCCGTCGACCTGGAGGAGAGCGTGCATCTTTCCGACGTCTTCGGCAGCCGCCCGACCCACCAGCTCGTGCTGCGAAGCGACGTGGAAGCGGAGAACCCGGTCAAATGGCGCCTGTCGCTGCTCCCCTCGTGATACTGCGGCGAGCCGGCCCGGTCCCTAAGAGCGGTGAGGGCTCTCCCACGGCATGGCTCGGCTGGCGATGATCGGCGGCCCGGAGCTCCTGCCGATCCGGCGCGCGCTGATCTCGGTGTCGGACAAGACCGGCATCGTCGACCTCGTCCGCGGTCTCGCCGCGCACGATGTCGAGCTCCTCTCCACCGGCGGCTCCGCCACCCTGCTGCGGGAAGCCGGGCTGGCGGTCGTCGACGTAAGCACGATAACC
Source organism: Hyphomicrobiales bacterium (assembly GCA_013812985.1). Next base: position 4,209 of record JACCSN010000463.1, read on the forward strand.
GGAATGCCCGAATTGATGGACGGCCGCGTCAAGACATTGCACCCGGCCATCCATGGCGGCCTCCTGGCGATTCGCGACGATCCGGGGCACATCGCGGCGATGGAGAGCCACGGGATCGGCCCGATCGACTGCCTCGCCGTCAATCTCTATCCGTTCGAGGCGACGGTCGCGCGCGGCGCCGATCCCGCCTTGGCGATCGAGGAGATCGACATCGGCGGCCCGGCCATGATCCGCGCCGGGGCGAAGAACGCCGCCTGGGTCGCCGTGCTGAGTGATCCGGAGGATTACGGCGCGGTGCTCGCCGCGCTGAGGGAGGGCGGCGTGCCGCGGGCATTGCGCGCCAGGCTCGCCGCCAAGGCGTTCGCCCGCACCGCCGCCTACGACGCGGCGATCGCCGCCTGGCATGCGCGCCAGCTTGGCGACGACATTCCCGAACGGCTCGTCATAGCTGGGCGGCTGCGAGAGCGGCTCCGCTACGGCGAGAACCCGCACCAATCCGCCGGGCTCTATTTGACCGGCGAGCCCGCGCAGGGCGTTGCGACGGCGCGGCAGCTGGGAGGAAAGCCGCTCTCCTACAACAACATCAACGACGCCGACGCCGCCTTCGAGCTCGTCTCCGACTTGCCCCCCGATCGGGCTGCCGTGGCAATGATCAAGCACGCCAATCCCTGCGGGGTCGCCGCCGGCGACGATCTGGCCGAGGCCCATGCCAAGGCGCTCCGCTGCGATCCCGTCTCCGCCTATGGCGGCGTCGTCGCGGTCAACCGCCGGCTCGACGCGGCGGCGGCCGAGGCGATTACCGGCATTTTCACGGAAGTCGTGGTGGCGCCGGAGGCCGATGACGGGGCGTTGCGGATCTTCGCGGCGAAGCCCAATCTGCGGCTGCTCGTCACCGGCGGATTGGCCGATCCGGCGGCGAAGCCGCTGCTGGTCAGGAGCGTGGTGGGCGGACTCCTGACGCAGGCGCGCGATGCCGGCGCAGTCTCCGAAGCGGACCTGAAGGTCGTCACCCGGCGCGCCCCGAACGAGGGCGAAATGGTCGACCTCCTGTTCGCCTTTCGCGTCGCCAAGCACGTGAAGTCGAACGCCATCGTCTACGCCAAAGACGGCGCCACTGTCGGCATCGGGGCGGGGCAGATGAGCCGGATCGACTCGGTGCGAATCGCGGCCTCAAAAGCCGCGGATGCGGCGCTGGCGGCCGGACTGGCGGAGCCGCTGACGCGAGGCTCCGTCGTCGCCTCGGACGCGTTCTTCCCCTTCGCCGACGGCCTCATCGCCGCGGCGGAAGCGGGCGCCACCGCCGTCATCCAGCCGGGCGGTTCGCTCCGCGACGACGAGGTG
>JACCSN010000487.1 GCA_013812985.1 Hyphomicrobiales bacterium
GCCTGAGCGGCTTGCGGGAGATCGTGGCGGCCAGCTGGGAGCCGGTCTATGCGATCGGGGGGATTCGGGCCGAGCGCGTGCCGGAGATTCTGGCGACCGGTGCGGTCGGGGTGGCGGTGATCGGGGCAATCGCCGATGCCGACGATCCGGAGCGCGCCGCCGCCAGGTTGCGGCGCGCGATCGATCGAGGGACGACGGAGGAATCGATGGAACCGACGACGCCGAGCGATGCGGAGGAGGCAGGTTATGTGCCGATTGTCGTCAATGGGAAGCCGGTCGAGGTTGAGCCAGACACGAGTGTGACCGACTTTCTCGCCGACAAGGGGCTGCAACCGGCGATGGTGATCGTGGAGCTGAACGGCACGATCATCGCCCGCCGCCTGTACGACGAGACCTTCTTCACCGCCGGCGACCACGTTGAGATGGTCCACGCCGTCGGTGGTGGCTGAGCGTGATTTCGCGAATATTACAGACCCGATAGGACGGAACTCCTTGGTGGCCGGGCCGATCGTTTGCTCGTGATACCATCAGGCAGGTGCGAACAATCTCCAGGTCAGACCGCGCACTGCATCGCAGCCGGCGCGGCGCATTGGAACGTGACCCAAGCCGTTGCTTTCGACCATCGCGATCACTGAGGAAGCGCATGATCACCGCACGTCTCCAACGATGGTGGGTGGGGCGTCACACCCCGCCTGGTCTAACGAGGCGGAGCGCGGCGGTCATCCTCCTCTTCGGTCTAATCGTGCTGCTCTTCGCCGCATTGCCGACCATCACCCCAGGCGGATCGCTCTTTCTCAACATCTCTGGCATCTTGCTGCTCGTTGGTGGCGTGGCGAATCTGCTGCCGTCGCGCTTCCATCGCCTGACCAACGGGGTCAACACCCTCTTCTACCTGGTGACGCCACCCTTGATCGTGATCTGGATTCTGGTCAGCTTGGTGTAGCGGCGCTGCAGCAGCGGATGCGAGGAGACCGCTCGCCGGGGCACCAGCGATGTGCAAGCCATCCGAGCCGCGCCAACCGCACGCTCGCCTCACAACGCATCGCCCGTTTCGTCTCCCCTATACCTGCCAGTGCATACCGATGAATGCGTGAGCGGCCTCCATATCGAGAGGTCGCGTGGTGTTCCCCGTTCGGATGAAAAACTCGCTGTTCTGACCATCTCGAACGAACACGGGTCTCGGGCTGGCCTCTGCCTCAACAATGCAGACAGTCCGCCCATCTCGTGTCTCAAACCTAGTCTTCATAAATGGAATGAATTCTCGACCTAGGTAATTGTCGTGCGTCTGGACGAGGGATTGAAGGAACCCGTCCATGTCTAACCTGCCGAGACTCCTAATGTCCGCTTCAATGCCGTAAATATCTCCGTCATCAGTCACGCCGATGAGGAGCGTTCCACCCTCGCTATTGAGCAAGCCGGCGACCGTTTTAGCGATTACCTTCTGAAGATCCTTATTGACCCGATTCTGTTGCACGTCCCACCGGAGGGTGGACTTGTATTCAATAGTGGCGCTTTCCCCAGCAGCAATGAGATCTTCAAGCGAAAGTTGCTTCGGTAACGGCATATTACGGAGTAGGCCATCCATCTGACTATTGAACGCGTTGGTGATCAGTTGGCGACGGCGCTCAAGAAACTCGCGGTACCGTTCAACCTCCCACAGGCCACGATCGAGCGGAATGAATTGTTTTTGCAACGCCCCAGGGTACTTCGCCTCGATCTCGGGCAGATATTCAGCGGGCTTCCTAGTTCCGAGATCAAGGTTGGAATCACCGGTGAGAAACGCGCGGTTGGCGATTTCGTTCACTAATTGGCGGTGTACGTGGTTGTCAACCGAAAAAGAGCCTTCGTTGTAGAGCACGGCCTGCGGGAAAATATGGTGACTGTGAATGCCGAACGCCTTACCGTGCGGGTGATCGAGCGGCATCCCGTTAAACCAATCCACAGCCCCATTCGCCTTCACCAAAACGTAAGTCATCCGATAGAACGGATGCTGGGTCCCCCTCCCCTCTAACCCTTCCGGCTTTAATTCAATTCGGCCTCGCTGTTCGATGATGAGGTTCACCAGATCCGTCCATGGTTCTTCGTTATTCCGAATGATAGATACGTCATGCTCAAGTCGCTGGTCTGTCTGGCCGGTGTATCGCGCCCACGAATTCGCGGCGTAGAGCCAGCGGACGAACTGACGGAGCGATTGCTCATTGGAGAAGGTGCCGCCGTGGCGTGCGAGATAGGCGATGGCGGGCACGAGGACGTTCGACGTATTGAGGTCGTTACTGGAGTGGATGTGCGCCCACTTAGGCAGAATGCTGACTAGATAATCGAGGATCTTTTCGAGGCGATGCCATCCCTCTTCGAGTTCAACCCGTTGCGCATCGTGGATTGTCTCGAAGAGCGCACGTCCCCGGACCACCGCGGTGAGACTGCGCACAAGAAACGTCAGAGAGTACTCAAAGTCGAATCGACGTTCGGCGAGATCTGCGGCCTTATCCTTCATCACCTGACGAGCCTGCGGCCACTTTCCTGTGATGTGCACCAATGCCAATTCTGCTTCGGAGAGCTTCGTTCCCAGGCTGTTGACACGGTCGAAAACATCGATCGCCGCATCAATGTCTGCGTCTGGAGGCACGGTCTGGATAGGATACGAGTCCTTCAGAACGTTCTGAAGACGATTCAGGTTGGCGTTGTATCGCTGTGCCAGCTTGAAAGGATCATCCGACTCCCCCGCCTTCACCTTGGCAATTTCAAAGACTTGGACAGTGCCGCCTTCAAAGCAGCTCGTCACGGCAACCCATGTCGGGTTGTGCTGCATTCGTTTGACTTGGTAGTACTGGAAGTCCCCAGTGTCGAGATCGAAAAACAGGCCGCGCGGATCCTCCTTGATATCGGCAGGGGTGTAATAGGGCGGTATCGCGTTTTGGGTCAGCATATACAGCGTGGTGAGTCGCTGCTGACCATCGAGGATGACAGAAGTAGTGCCAATCTTGTCCCGAGCTACGGCGTTGTTCTTGATGTCGGGGGGAGTGGTCGTCTTCCATAGGAGCAGACTCCCAGTCGGATAGCCCTTGAACAGGGATACCATGAGTTGTTTAGCCTGTTCTCGGTTCCAGACATACTCGCGTTGGAACTCCGGTAAGACATAATCGAGATTCCGTATGCCGTCCATCAATTCACGTATGGTCATCGCTCCTCCATTTCCCTCAGAGCCAGCTGACGGTCATTTGCGCACTTCTCTTCAGAATATAACTGTCGCTGCAAGTTGGGACATCGCCGCACAATCTCTCAAGACGTTTGACGGACAATATAAATGGCCTGCGGAATTCAAGGGCAGGTTCAGCGGATCGTCGTCGTTGTCGGCCGTTGCGATGATGGGGATGGCGGCGAGCGCCACTGGCATCCCAGCCACCAGCAAAGACGGTGCGGAGAGAAGCACTTGTGGTTCACGGATAACCTGTTATGATCGGTTATCCAGACACGTGCGATCTCCACCGTGGCCATCGTCGATCGGGGTCCTCGGGTTCGTCGCTCGGAGTGCCGACGTGGACATCGACCGCCAATCTTCAACACCGCTCTACGTCCAGCTCAAGGAGCTCATCGCCGCTGAGATCCGGGACGGGACGCTAAAGCCGGGCAGCCGCCTCCGCTCAGAGGCGGAACTCGAGCG
>JACCSN010000507.1 GCA_013812985.1 Hyphomicrobiales bacterium
ATGACCTGGATCGTACCACCCAGGTAATCGCCCCGGCGCTCCTTGGCGATGACGCTCGAATACACCTGCCCGGTGGTGACGTTCGAGGCCTTCGAGAGGTTCTCGTCGATGAACCGCTCGTAATTACCGAGATCGAGATCAGTCTCGGCACCATCGTCGGTGACGAAGACCTCACCGTGCTGATAGGGGCTCATGGTCCCCGGATCGACATTCAGATAGGGGTCGAGCTTGCGAAGCCGCACCGTATAGGCGCGCGCCTGCAGGAGCGCGCCTAGAGCCGCCGAAGCGAGGCCCTTGCCAAGTGAGGAGACCACGCCGCCGGTGATGAAGATGTACCGCGCCATGGGATTCGAGCCTTAGCGCGCCGGAAGGGATTCGTGGAGTCCAAAAAGCGATCAGACCGCAAGCGTTGTCCCTATCCGCCCTGAATGCGCCCTTGCCGGCGCTTCGTCGCGGCCCTCAAGAACAGACTCCACAGGACGGGAAGCGGTCCAAAAGACACGCCACCTGCGATAGCGTACGATCGCGCACGGGTATGAAACTCCGCCGCTCCTTACCCGAATGCAAACGTGCCGCGTGCTTCGAGAGCGGCGGCGCGATCAGCCCGGTCAGGCTGATCAGACAGCGCACCGCTGGATGCGGTGGCAGAGCCGAGATGAGAAGACGAGTGATCCGCCCACTAACGTGCATTTGGCTAGGGCGGAGCAAATGGCAACGAAGAAACACAAGCCTTGGGGGTATGTCATGGGGTCGGTAGGCAGGCTTCTCGGAGCCGGGGTTGCAGTGGGCCTCTATTCAACAGCCGCCTTGTTGTTCTTGGGAAAACCAGGCCAGAGCCAAGCGGAGAGTCAGAGCTTGGCTGCATCCCCATCCCGTGCGGGCGGTGTTTCAGCTGCCGGGATCGTCGGGAGCTCCGCCGCCGGGCGCGACGTGTTCCGGTTCGAAACGTTCGGAAACGAGGGATTCTGGACGGACGCCTTGCGCATGCCGCAGGGTGTCCTTGATGCGAAACTGACGCCGATCCAGGCCCTGCAAGCTGGCTTGCTCGTGGATATCGACGCCGTGCCGCCCGCGATGCGCGAGGCCATGGCGGCCGAGCTGAAGACCGACCTGTCGCCGCGTAACGCCCCGATGCTGAATGACGTCATGACGACGGTGAAGCTGATCGAGGCGAACGCCGTCGTCGGCCTCGTGCCGAAGGACGCCAATGCCGATGGCCGGATCGAGCTCGCCGGCGGCGACAAGGTCGGGGTCTCCTGCGCCATCTGCCACACGGTTACCGACAAGTCCGTTCACGAAGTTCCCGGCGCCGGCTCGATCGGCCGCATCATCGACGGCCCCGCGGCTCTCGTGCTGAACGTGGGCAAGCTCCTGGCCGTCGCGGCGAACTCACGCGCCTACTACCCGAACCTCCAGGTGACGCTCGCCGGCAAGACGATCGGGCGCGCGCCGGATGGCCTGACGCCCGACTCCACGGAGGCGGAGGTGGACGCCTACCTGAGCAACCCCGAATTCTATCCGGTCGGCACGTTCGACGAGACGCAGGACGGACACAGCAATTCCGTCATCAACACGCCGCTGTTCCGGCAGGATCTGGCGGCGCCCTTCGGCACCGCCGGCGAGTTCGCGAAGCTCGTCGATATCAGCAATGCCTCCTACACGACGAATCTCGACCCGACGACTTTGTTGACCCCCGAAGGGCGAACCTTCCTCAAGCTGAAGGCTGGCGCCGCCGGCGAGCAGCTCGCCAACGATTATGCGCGGATTCTCGCGGATACGGGGGTCACCGGGTTCCCCTTCGTCGAGGCATCGGTCGTCGGCGATGTCGGCCAGCCGGCGAGCCCGGTCGGACGGCGGGTGGATGAGCAGAAGCTTGCCGACATGAAAGCATTCCTGGAGTTCCTGCCGGCGCCGAAGGGCGCCGCGATCGATGCCGCCGTCGCAGCCCGCGGAACCGATCTTTTCGACGCGAACTGCACGACTTGCCACAATCTGGATCAGAGCAAGCCGGTCGACCCCGCACTTGTCGAGATGAACGCGATCTGGCCAGGCTATGCGCCGACGGTCCTGGCGCGACGCGAGCCGCCTCTGAGCCCGGTGCAGGATGCGCCCGGGACATTCGACGACAAGATGATCGTGGTGGACGCCAGCGATCGCGGCGACAAGCGCGGCAACGCGCTGACGCTTCTCTTGGACCTGGATCGCCGGACCGTCCTGCTTCACGACGTTTCAGTCACAGGCCTGGACAACCTTCTTGACCCGAGCCGTGGAAAGGAAGCGCCGCACCCGTTCTACATTGATAGGCCGTCCGAAAGAGCGGACCTCGTGCAGTTCTTGCGTTCCCTGGATACCGATCCCTGACCCGATCCGTCAGGGCGTGACTTGGATGTGATCTGATCGTCATGCCGCGCGGCGCGACACCCTTGAAACCGCAGGAGACGCGATGAGACTCCAAGCCGAGCGGCAAGGTGCGGTTCTATGAAGATTTTCTCAACCCCGAAGCTCGGCCCCGATCGAACGAGCCATTGCAAGGCCGTTCGCGTCCGCTCTGGCTCCAGTGACCGCTGAGGGTAGAACCGTTCAAGAAAAACCATATCCCAGCGCAGGGTCGGCCAGCCGGTGCTCTCGGCGCACGGTGCGGGGTCACCCGGTCGGGGCTCCTCGAACGCCCAATAGCCGATTGGCGAACGCATGAGGCCGGGCAAATAGGTCCCCTGCTCCGATGCGTAGTAGAAGGCCAAGTCGAGCTTGCGGCCGTCATGATGAGAGAGATGCGGCGGCAGTGGGAAGCCGTCCAGTAGAGGAAAATTCGCGTCCAGATAGAGGGTGACGGCGCCGGGATAGGCGCGGGCTATTTCGCTCGACAGCGCCTCGACGAGTTCGAGCAGGCGAGGATCGACATAGTGCCTGTTGAAAACGCGATATAGGGGACTTGCCGCACGGTATGCGTGGGCAGGCACTCCAGAACACGGCAGCGGCACGCGCCCGCTGAATTTCGCCAAAGCCGGCACCACCGACAGACTTGAGCCGGCATAGAGCCCGACAAACAGGACCGTAACCGCGAGAGCCTCCAGCCCGCCTTGAGCTGAAGCCCGCTTCCCAATGACAAATGCGACGAGAAAGATGACGCCGCCGAGCTGCGTCAGGAGCGTAAGCGCCGCAACGGCGATCGCGACGGCAACGGCAGCCGCGCCATTACCGCGAGCTAGCACCGGCGCTCAGAGCTTTACTGAGGCGAAGGCGCCGGTTGCGGCGCCGGGACGGGCGCGCTCGTGGGAGCAGTTGCGGGC
>JACCSN010000650.1 GCA_013812985.1 Hyphomicrobiales bacterium
GCGGAAGCGGCTGCCGGCCGGCTCCGCGATATACTGATCGAAGATGCTTCTTCCGGAGAGACCCGCGGCAGCATCGTCAGAAATGATAAGGTGCAGCCACTTTAGACAAATTATGGACTTCGTGCCCCTCGTTGTGCTTCGAATGCCGGCAAACGAGTCGGCGCGCCGGATCGCGGGACGTATGCCTGCGCCTTGCAGGGCCGCCCCGACAACGGCACGCTTGTGAATGGCGACCTGGACTCCTTAACAGCCGCGGCACGCAGCTCGATTGCAACGACGACGCCAATGCCGGCACGCGGGACGCGCAGCTCGACTTCGAAGCCGCGGCAAGCGGCACATATTATCTGAACGCCAGCGGCGTCGGCGTGAATACCGTGACCTATACGCTGCTCGCCACCCAGGGCGCGGCGGCGGCGCCAAGCACGCAGACGGCGCAGGCAGCCGAGGCCGACGCGTTCTCCTTCAAAACTTCTGGCTTCACCGTGGAAGAGATGGAGACAACTCGGGGCAATCGCGACGCCTCGGCGCCCGCCTCGCCTTGGGACGCTATGGCGGGCAGCCAGTTTGGGGAAGACATCATGGGTTGGGGCGAATACGGCGGAACGGCTCTGATGGCGAAGGTGCTTGCCGGCTCGCATGACGCCGGCGACTTCGTGTTGTGACGCAAGGTCGCATGACCCTCGCTCATAGCGGGGGCATGAAACGCATCAGCGCAGGCGTTCCAGGATGGAGACATAATTGGCGACCGCCGCGCCGCCCATATTGTAGATGCCGGCGAGCGCCGCATCCTGCACCTGCATGCCCTCCGCCTCACCCGTGAGCTGGAGCGCGGCCATGACATGCATGGAGACGCCGGTGGCCCCGACCGGATGGCCTTTCGACTTCAGCCCGCCCGAGGGGTTCACCGGCAACCGCCCGCCTTTCTCCACCCAGCCCTCCTCGATCGCCCGGCAGCCTTCCCCCGGTGCAGCGAGGCCCATGGCCTCGTATTCGATGAGCTCGGCGATCGTGAAGCAGTCATGCGTCTCGACCAGATCGAGGTCGCCGAGCGTCGTCCCGGCCGCCTGGTGCGCCAACCGCCAGGCCTCCGTGCAGCCTTCGAAGGCGACGATATCGCGCTTCGACATTGGCAGGTAATCGTTGGCCTGGGTGCAGGCGCGGATATGGACCGCCTTTTTCATTCGCAACGCCGTCTCCGTGTCGGTCAGCACGACCGCCGCGGCACCATCGGAGACAAGCGAGCAATCGGTGCGGCGAAGCGGGCCCGCGACGATCGGGTTCTTCTCCGAAACCGTGTTGCAGAATTGAAAGCCAAGATCCTTCCTGAGCTGGGCGTAGGGGTTCAGGGCGCCATTCCGGTGGTTTTTGGCGGCGATCCTGGCGAGCGCCTCCGACCGGTCGCCGTAGCGCTGGAAGTAAAGCTGCGCGATGCGACCGAAGATGCCGGCGAAGCCGCCTTCCGTGTCATCTTCCTCCTTGCGATAGGAGGCGTTAAGGAGCACGTCCCCGATCACCGCGCCGGGCGCGCCCGTCATCTTCTCCGCGCCGACCACGAGCACAAAGCGGCTTTCCCGCGCGGCGATCTCGTTGAGGCCGGCGCGGATCGCCGCGGAGCCGGAAGCGCAGGCATTTTCCACACGCGTCGCCGGCCTGAAGCGGAGCGCCGGATCGACTAGCGCCAGCGACGCGGGAAAACCCTGCTTCGCGAAGCCGCCGAAATGGCCGAGCATGATGGCGCCGATCTCCGCCGGCTCGAGCCCCGCATCCCGGATCGCCTTCACTGCCACGTCGGCGATCAGGCTCTCAAGATCGCCCTCCAGCTTGCCGAATTTGCTATGCGCCCAGCCGACGATGCACCCTGTCATGACTCGCTCCGCTTGCCGCCGCCCCGCGCTCCATGGTGGCGGGCTTGATCGGCCCCAAACCGGCCTGAATGGGCCGCGCCCGTCATCAGGTGGGCCGGCATTGTCCCGATCTCGACACCGCCGAACAGCAGCACCGGATTGTGATTGACTTAGGCCTCCGCCGCCTCGTCCTCCACGTCCCCTTCCATCTGGCCGGAGATCAGGCCGGCATTTTGCCGGATCGCCTGCTCGATGGCGCCGGCTACATCCGGATTGTCGCGGAGGAACTGCTTGGCGTTCTCGCGGCCCTGGCCGAGGCGCTGGCTGTTATAGGAGAACCAGGAGCCTGATTTTTCGACGATGCCGGCCTTCACGCCGAGGTCGACCAGCTCACCCGTCTTGGAGATGCCCTCGCCATACATGATGTCGAAGTCGACCTGCTTGAACGGCGGCGCGAGCTTGTTCTTCACCACCTTGACGCGGGTCTGGTTGCCGACCGCCTCCTCGCGCTCCTTGATGGCGCCGATGCGCCGGATGTCCAGGCGAACCGATGCGTAGAATTTGAGCGCGTTGCCGCCCGTCGTCGTTTCCGGGCTGCCGAACATGACGCCGATCTTCATGCGGATCTGGTTGATGAAGATCACCATCGTGTTGGAACGCGAGATCGACGCGGTCAGCTTCCGCAGCGCCTGGCTCATCAGGCGTGCCTGGCTGCCCGGCAGCTGATCGCCCATCTCGCCTTCAAGCTCGGCGCGCGGCGTGAGCGCGGCGACCGAATCGATGACGAGAACATCGACGGCCCCCGACCGCACCAGCGTGTCGCAGATCTCCAGAGCCTGCTCGCCGGCGTCGGGCTGCGAGATGAGAAGATCGTCGAGCTTGACCCCAAGCTTGCGCGCATAGATCGGGTCGAGCGCGTGCTCGGCGTCGATGAAGCCGCAGATGCCGCCGCGCTTCTGCGCCTCCGCGACCGTATGGAGCGCGAGCGTGGTCTTGCCGGACGATTCGGGCCCATAGATCTCGATGACGCGCCCACGCGGCAGGCCGCCGACGCCCAACGCCATGTCCAGGCCGATGGAGCCCGTGGAGATGGTGGCGATCTCGACCACCTTGCCGTCGCGGCCGAGCCGCATGATCGAGCCTTTTCCGAAAGCCCGCTCGATCTGGGAGAGCGCGGCGTCCAGCGCTTTCGTCTTGTCCATCCCGTCCCTGCTCGTCTCGACGACTTTCAGCGAACTTACCATCCTATCCCCCAATCGCCAGCGAAGATCGCTCGGCCCTTAGAGTTGATCCCGCAAACATCTGTGCACCTTTTGTTCTGCGGGTCAAGCGCCGGATTTTCACGCAGTTCAACTGTCCAGCGTCGCCTTCACCGTGGTGGCCAGCTCCTTCAGCGAGAACGGCTTCGGCAGGAAGTTGAAGGTCTGATCCTCCGGGAGATGGCGCTCGAAGGCATCCTCGGCGTAGCCGGACATGAAGATGATCTTCAGCTTGGGCTGCCGGCGGCGAAGCTCGCGGAGCAGGGTCGGGCCGTCCATCCCCGGCATCACCACATCGGAAATCACCAGATCGATTTCCTCGCCCATGCCGTTCATCAGCTCCAGCGCTTCGGGACCGGACGCCGCCTCGATGACGGTGTAGCCGCGCGCCGTGAGCGCCCGCCCCGCGAAAGCGCGAACGGCCTCTTCATCCTCCACAAGCAGGATCCTGGCGCTGCCGGTGAGATCGGCGGAGACGGCTACCGGCTTGACCTCCTCCACCTTGTCCTCGGGCGCGGCGGCATGACGGGGGAGCAGGATGCGGAACGTGCTGCCCTCGCCGGGCTTCGATTCCACATAGACGTAGCCGCCGGTCTGCTTGACGATGCCGTAGACGGTGGAGAGGCCGAGCCCGGTTCCCTTGCCGACCTCCTTGGTGGAGAAGAACGGCTCGAAGATTTTCCCCATGATCTCCGGAGCCATCCCGGCGCCGGTGTCGGCGACCTCCACGAGAACGTAGTCGCCGGGCTTGAAGCCCTGCTCGCGGAACTTCAAGCTCTCCGGCGTCGGCACATTGGCGGTGCGGATGGTGAGGCGGCCGCCGGCCGGCATGGCGTCGCGGGCGTTGACGGCGAGGTTCACGATCACCTGCTCGAGCTGATTGATGTCGGCCTTGACCGGCCATAGATCGCGGCCGTGCTCCACCTCAAGCGTGACCATCTCGCCGAGCAGCCGGTCGAGCAGGATCTTGAGATCGGAAAGCACCTCGTCCAGCTCGATGATGCGGGGACGCAGCGTCTGGCGCCGGGAAAAGGCGAGCAGCTGGCGGACCAGGCCGGCGGCCCGGTTGGCGTTCTGCTTGATGTTCATGATGTCCTGGAAGGACGGGTCGGTCGGCCGATGATTGGTGAGCAAGAGATCGGAGAAGCCGATGATGGCGGTGAGCACATTGTTGAAATCGTGCGCGATGCCGCCGGCGAGCTGCCCGACCGCCTGCATCTTCTGGCTCTGGGCGAATTGCGCCTCCAGGGCCCGCTGCTCCGTCATGTCGAGCGCGTAGATGATCGCCGCATCCTCGCCTTCGTCGCCTTCAAGTATGGGACTTACGAAGAACCGGGCGCTGCGCTCCGGATCCTCGGCGAGAGCGGCGTCCACCGCCGGGATGTTGCTCTGCCCGGCGATCGCGGCGTCCATCGCGGCGGCGAGCGACGCCCTGTCGGATGCCGCGACGAGGTCGGCCGGGCGCAGCCGCGCATCGCCGGAACGCCTGCCGAAGAGCATGACGAAGCGCGCGTTGGTGAGCCCGATCCGGCCCTGCCGGTCGATGGCGGCGATCGCCATGGGGGTGTTGCTGAAGAACCGGGCGAAGCGCAGCTCGGCGATCCGCCCGGCCTCGCGATCGTCGCCGAGCCGCATGTCGAGGACGAGAGTGCGCGAGGCCCCAATCGTTCCGTCCGCGGCGGTCGGGACGCGGTGGAGCAAGCGTACCGGCAGCCGTGTGCCGTCCGTGCGCACAAGGTCGATGTCGAGGATTTCCGCTTCGGCGCGGCCGGGGCTCGAGGCCTGGATGACCGAAAGCCCGTCCACGCTGACGATATCGCGAATATGGGCGGCGCCCGGCTCGAATTCGGCGAGGTCGATGCCGATCCATTCGGCAAGCGTCGCGTTCAGGTAGCGGATCCGACCGTCCGGCTCCAGCGAGAAGAACCCGGCCGGGGCGTGGTCGAGATAGTCGATCGCGTTCTGCAGCTCCTGAAAGATGTTCTCCTGGTGCTCGCGCTCGCGCGTGATGTCGGCGATGAGCCAGCCGATCGAAGCGCTCATCGACCCTGCGGCCGGCCTTCCAACCGGGCTGACGCGCACGCGATACCAGCGGGCGCCGTTCGCCCGCCCGCCGATGCCGCCCGGCATGCGGATTTCCTCGGTTGCGCGGCGGCCCGCCTCGGCCGCCACCGCCAACCTGTAGACGGCCTCCGAAGCATCCGGGTTATCGGAGAAGAGCCGCTCGATGGAGTGCAGGTCGCGCTCGTTCTCCGCGCCCGACAGCTTGACGAAAGCGGGGTTGGCCCAGCGTGGGGCGCCGTCGGCCTGGGTCATGAGCACCCCCTCGGCCATGTTTTCCAGAAAGGCCTCGGCCTCGGCGCCACCGCCCATCGGGAGTTCCGACGCGTCGGCGACGCGCAAAATCCCCGCGGCGCCGGTGAAAAGCGCGACCACGCCGGCGGTCGACAGCAATCCGAGGCAGCCCAGCACGACGAGCCCCGCAGGGCGTTCGGGCAGGAAAAGAAAGGCGCTGGCCGCGGCGATCAGGAGGATGATGAGAAGCGTGACAAGGACGAGGCTGCCGCGGCCCGATCGCGCCGTTTCTCTCCGTCCGGTCACGTTATCGCGCATGCGCCCACCGGCTCCCAGGCAGTCCATCCGATTCGACCGATCGGGCTCGCTGCAGCTTGTCGGCTTCCGTCCGGCATTTCAACGCGGATAGGAAAAAGCTTGACACAAGGGATCGTTTGAACGTGGAAGCCATTCCGCTTATTGTCGTTTCCCAACTTCGATCGGCGCGAACAGGAGACACTTCATGCCCGATTCGTTCGGCATCGGAACCTTGGCATTGCTGGTCGTCATCGCGGCCATTCTCGCCGGCATAGCGGTTGTCCTCGTCCGGCTAGGCCTGATCCCACCGATCAGGCTCGGCCTCCGCGAGGAGGCCCTGAGTTCCGGCAGCGGACGCCTGCAGATTGTCGAGAGCACGGTGGTGGACGCCCGCCGCAGGCTTGTGCTCGTGCGCCGCGACGATGTCGAGCATCTCATCATGATCGGCGGTCCGGCTGACCTCGTTGTGGAGAATGCGGTGGTCAGGCCGCGCTTTTCGACGACGCCCACGGCCGCAATGATCGCTTCCCCGGTCCACAAGCGTCTGGAAGCCGGCACGGAGGACCCTGCGGCGATGCCGCCTCCCGTTTCGGCTCCTGAGACGAAGACGGCGGAACCGCCGCCGAAACCGGTGCCGGAGCCACGGCCGCGTATCGATCCCAGACCGGTCGAGGCCAGGGGATCGGCGACGCGCCCGCCCGCCACGCCGCGGACCGCCATTGCCGCGGTGCCAGCCCCGGCGTCCGCGGCGGCCGGAAAAAACAGCTTGACCGCCGAAGGATCGAGTGCCGCCGCTCCTAACAACGGGGCATCGCAGCCGTCGGATGCGAGATCTGCCGTGCAAATCCCGCCGGCCCTTCCCCCGGCGGCCGCCGCCCCTTCCACCGCCACGGAGCCCGCCCGCCGCGCGGAGCCGCAGCCGCGCCCTGCAACCCAGCCGAGGCCACAGGAAGCCGGCGGGTCGCGCCTTGGGAAACCGCGCGCCGAGCCGCCTCAGGCGCACCCTGTGCGGCGGGAACCTCCAGCCATCCAGCCTGTCCGGCGCTCTCAGCCTGTCGCCCCGGCTGCAGCTAATCCGCCTGCTTCCACGCGGGACGCCACCGCGA
>JACCSN010000654.1 GCA_013812985.1 Hyphomicrobiales bacterium
GCGGCGGCCGGGAGGATAGCGGCGGCTTCACCGGCGCCGGCGGGCGCGGCGGCGGCGGGGGCGGCTCGAGCGGCCGTGATTTCGAGCGCGGCAGCACGCGCGGTGGCGGTGGCTACGGCTCATCGCAGGGCGGCGGAAATTGGAGTAGCGGCGGCTATCGTGGCGGTGGCGGATATGGCAGCAGCCAAGGCGGCGGCGATCACGAGCGCGGCTCTGGCGCCGGCGGGAACTGGGGCAGCTCGAGCGGCGGCTTCGGCGGCTTCTCCGGCCGCGGCTTCGGGGAAAGCGAGTCTCGCGGCGGTGAATTCGGCGGCGGCCGGGGCGGCTCCGGGAGCTATCGCGGCGGCTTCGGTCAGAGCGGCGGCTTCGGCGCCGGCTATGGCGGCGAAGACCGGACGCGCGGCGGCGACTACAACCGTTCGGGCGGCTATGGCCGGAACGATTACGGCCGCGGCGGGTCGGAGCGCGGCGGGTCGGAACGCGGCTTCTTCGAGCGCGCGGCGGACGAGGTCTCGTCGTGGTTCGGCGATGACGACGCGGAAAAGCGCCGGGAGCGGGAAAAGCATCGCGGCCGCGGGCCGAAAGGCTACAGCCGCTCCGACGACCGCATTCGTGAGGATGTATCGGACCACCTGACCGACGACTGGCGGGTCGATGCTTCCGAGGTCGAAGTGAGCGTGTCGGGCGGCGAGGTGACCCTTTCCGGCACGGTCGACAGCCGCGACGCCAAGCGCCGGGCCGAGGATGTCGCCGAGGCGGTCGGCGGCGTGAAGCACGTGCAGAACAACCTGCGCATCAGCCAGAGTTCCGGCTCGTCCTGGGGCGCTAGCTCATCCGGGACCACCGGTTCGAGCGGATCCGGCAGCTTGTCCGGAGCCGGCTCGTCCGGCCTGACCGGCATGTCAAAGTCGAGCTCAACGGGCCTCGCGGGCGGCGAGAGCGGGGGCGCCGGCGGAAGCGGCACTTCGAGCGGCACCGCGAGCACCAGCGGCGGCACCGGCACCGACGTGTCGCAGACCACCAGCGGCGGCAAGGGCCGGAAAAGCTGAGCTGAGCGCCGGTAGCTCCAAAACCTAAGGCGCCCCGCGGGGCGCCTTTTCTGATTGGTCGGTCGGGCTTCCTCACGGCATGGCTTCGCCGCTATCGGACCTCACCTTTGCGGCAGGGCAATCGCATGTGGCTGCGGGGCTGCGGGGGCCCTTTCCTCTCCCGGGGACGGGAGAGGTCGAGTCGCGGAACGCGACCGGGTGCGGGTCACGAACGTGGGGCGCTTCACCCGACCACCCTCACCCGGCTCCGAGCTTCGCTCGGACTCGGCCTCTCCCGTCCTGGGAGAGGAGGCGCTCATCGTCCACATCACCTGCCCTTTCGCGGGGACCCGAAGACTGCTGCGACCCAGATTCGGGAGCCGCGCCAACGCTGCGATTGCGCGAACTGCCTGCCGCGCGCCGGTTAGCCAGCGCCGGGATCAACCTCATCCGATGCATCGTTCGCCGGAAGCGCGCCGGCGCCTGGGGTGGCCTCCGGGTTCGTCAACGACGCTTTTGCATGCGGCCCGGCCAGAGCCTCGGAGGAATCGGGAGAAGGCCGCTTGCTCGCTACCTTGTCCGAGCCACCTTCCGCGCCTTCCGCCCCGCCCCTTCGAGACTCGGTGTGGACAACTTCGTCGAGAGGATTGGGGCCGATGTCGCGACGGGAATTCTCGTCGCCGAGCACCTCGTCATAATCGAGCGCCGAACCGCCCCCGCCGTAACCGGCGGAATCGCCGTAATCGCGCTGGTCGCTCCAGTTGCCGGTCGCCTGGCTGTCGTCGGTCCGGTCCGCATCCGCGCCGCGGACCGGATTCTTATTGGTCTCGCTCATGAATCATGTCTCCCCAACCGCCGATCAACCCGCACCCAAGCCAGGCGGTTCCGGCGAGCGGAGGGAACCGAACCCGCGCGCCAGGACTCATTCCTGCCGTGACCTCAGGGAAATGAGCGCCGTTCATGGACGGGATGTCTCGACGCCGGATGCTGAGCGTATTTCTCGGGTCGATGCTTCCTACCCAGCATACGGTTGTTGCGTCGCCGGGAGCCGCGGCGGGCGAAGCGGAGGAGTGCTGCGTGGAAACGAACGCGCCGCAGGAGGGCTGGCGGATCGGGGTTCTTTCCGCCCGTCCGGGCAAGCCGAAAACGGCTGAAATCGGGCAGCCAGGGCTCCGTTACCTGGGCTGCATAGAGAACCGCTGCGCAGCTCTGTTCGCGCCAAGCGGTTTGCGGGCGGACCAGCCGGCGCCTTTGATCGTGCTCCTGCACGGCGCGGGGGGAAGCGCGTCGGACATCCTGCCGCTGATGCAGCGGACGGCTGAGGAACGGAAGATCCTACTGCTCGCGCCGCAATCAGAGCGAGCCACATGGGACCTGCTCGGCGCCGGGTTCGGACCGGATATCGAAGCGATCGACCGCGGGCTCCTCGAAATCTTCGAAACATACCGGGTCGATCCGCGGCGGATCGCCATTGCGGGATTTTCCGACGGCGCCTCGTATGCGCTGTCGGTTGGTCTCGCCAATGGCGGACTGTTCAGCGATGTCCTGGCCTTCTCGCCGGGCTTCATGGCTCCGGAGGCGTTTGT
>JACCSN010000658.1 GCA_013812985.1 Hyphomicrobiales bacterium
CATCCGGACGACGCCGCGGTGCCGATCGTCCAAGGCTCGTTCGTGCCATGAATTCGAGAGCGTGTCGCGACCGTCCCTGTAGAGATAGAGGGCTCTCGCCCCCAGCGGGTTTTCAAGACCACCCGGCATGCCTTTGCTGAACATCCATGCCGTTGGATCGCTTCACCGGAATATTCTGACCAATACCGAGAGGTCAGCTGCCCACCTGTGCGACCAGTTCAGCCAGTCGGGTCTTACCCTTCCCCGGCACCTTCGCGCCCATCACAGCATCAAGATTGTCCGTGCTGTCGCCCACCTGGATGATCCCCACCATGCCGAGGCCAGCGTGGGGAAGGCATCTGTAGGCGTAAACGCCTTCCTGGTCGTAGGTGACTGTGACCGGCTCGTTCAGCTTTCCCTTCCAGGGTTCCGCGCCTTCCGGAATGATCTCCGGGCTGGTCTCAGTGTTGTGGCCCTTGTCCGCCGGCGTGAACGTGACCGTGTCGCCGGGCTGGATCTTCAGGAATGCCGGACTGAACTCCCACATCTGGCCGTCGGGTCCCTTGTTCAGCATCTTGACTTCATATTCTGCTGCTGACGCGCTGACCAAGGGTGATGCGGCGGCAATCGCGGCGAAAGTCACAAGTGCAAGCATTGTCTTCATAAGATCTCCGCTGGCTCTGTTGAGAGGTCGGCAGGCGTTATCGACGGTTAAGATGAAGAGCGGGCGCTGCTATAGGCGCGCCCGCAACTGTGTCGAGCTTGTCAACTCGCCGGTTCGATTTTCGTGACGGTGATCGCGCCATTGACGCGGTCGGCCTCGAAATTCACCTTGTCGCCGACCTTGACCGCCGTCAGCATGGCGGGATCGGCGACCCGGAAGACAATCTGCATGGCATCCATGTCTAGGTTCGCAATCGGGCCGTGCTTCAGCGTGATCTTGCCGGCGCTCTCATTGATCTTCTTGACTTCGCCTTCGACGGCCAGAGCTGCCGCGGGGACGAGCAGAGCGGCGAAGACAAATCCAGTCCTGACGATTGAACGCATCTTTTCAATTCCTTCTGTTGTTTTCAGGCTTCGGTCAAAGGACGGCCGCAAGGCCGACCATCCCGGACTCGCGATGCCCGGGAATTAGGCAGGCGAACTCGAACTCGCCCGTATTCGTGAATTTCCATGCTATTTCGCCTGACTGGCCGGCCGCTACGCGAACGGCGTTTGGATCGTCGTGCTCCATGTCGGGGTTCTTCTGCATCTCGATGGCATGCTTCTGGTTCGCCTCGGGCGTAGCCAGGACGAATTCGTGCTCCAGTTGCCCGGCGTTGCGGACCTTGAAACGGACCTGCTCTCCGGCCCTGGCCTGTACGTTGTTGGGCGTGAAGATCATTTGGCCGTCGTCGGTTTCGGACATGGTGATCTCGACAATGCGGGCCGGCTGACTCGGATCGCCGGGCTCCCCATAGACCTGCTGGTCGTCGTGGGAATGGGGAGCGGCGCCGGGAGCGTCGGTGTGCCCTGCTGAGGGAGCTGCGGAGGGCTGAACGCCAGCATCGCCGGGGGTCAGCAAGGCAAGTTGCTCGGTCGCCGGACCCGCCGCGTGCGAGGCGGCAGGCGGAAGCGAGCCGGTCTGAACAGGCTCAGTTCGCCCGAACAGATTCCGGGCCGTCTGAGACGGGGCGCAGGAAGCCAAAGTCCCCGCGACTGCCGCCGCCGTAAGCAGCTTTGAAATCATCATTGTATCCTTGTCTGGTTCAGTGATTGCTGGATTTGCCGGCGCCGGGTTTCACGACCCGAACCTCGGCTGTTCGCGCAGGGTCGTAAGCGGGCGGAGAAGCGTGCACCGCAGCCTGGCGTTCTCCCGTCCACTCATAAGCAACCGTGCCTTGCGGATGGTCGTACCAGCCCGGATCGCTGTAATCATTGCTGGCGAGGCCTTCGCGCACTTTCACGACCGAGAACATGCCGCCCATCTCGACGGCGCCAAACTGCGCGAAACCCGTCATCATGGGCAGCGTGTTGTCGGGCAGCGGCATCTCCATCTCGCCCATGTCGGCCATTCCGGCGGTTCCCATGGGCATGTAGTCGGGCACGAGCTGCTTGATCTTCTCGGCGACGTCCGTCTTGTCGACGCCGATCCAGTTGCTCACGTCATGGCCCATGGCGTTCATCGTGTGGTGCGACTTGTGGCAGTGGATGGCCCAGTCGCCGGGTTCGCTGGCGACGAAGTCGATGGCACGCATCTGCCCGACCCCACAGTCGATCGTCACCTCCGGCCAAGCGGCCTCCTCACTCACCCAACCCCCGTCCGTGCACGAGACCTTGAAGTCGTAGCCGTGCATGTGGATTGGGTGGTTCGTCATCGTCAGGTTGCCGAAGCGGATCCGCGCCTTGTCACCCCTCGCGATGACAAGGTGATCGATTCCGGGGAACACCCGGCTGTTCCAGGTCCACAGATTGAAGTCGGTCATCTCCGCGACGCGGGGCACATAGGCGCCGGGCTCGATGTCGTAGCCGGCCATCAGGAATACGAAGTCGCGGTCGACCCGCCGGAAGGCGGAATTCTTCGGGTGGACGACGAAGAAGCCCATCATGCCCATGGCCATCTGGACCATCTCATCGGCGTGCGGGTGGTACATGAACGTGCCGCTCTTCTTGAGCTGGTACTCGTAGACGTAAGTCTGACCGGGCTTGATGTGGGGCTGCGAGAGTCCGCCCACGCCGTCCATGCCGCTGGGCAGGAGCTGCCCATGCCAGTGGATCGTCGTGTGCTCCGGCAGCTTGTTGGTGACGAAAATCCGCACCTTGTCGCCTTCCACAGCCTCGATTGTCGGGCCGGGCGACTGACCGTTGTAGCCCCAGAGATGCGCCACCATGCCTTCCGCGAACTCGCGGACTACAGGCTCAGCAACCAGGTGGAACTCCTTCCAGTCGCCGTTCATCCGCCACGGCAGCGTCCAGCCGTTCAGCGTCACGACCGGCTGGTAGTCGGGCCCGGTCGTGGGTACGAGCGGCGGCTGCATGGTCGGCTGGTCCATGGTGGCCGCCTCGGGAATGGAGGCGGCCTGCACGCGGCCGGAGATGGCGCTGGCACCGATCAGCGCGGCTGCGCCGGACGCCTGCCCGAGAAAGCTTCGACGGGTCTGTGTCATCAATGGGTCCTCTAGTGGCCGCCGGGGGCTTCGGCCGCGGCTGAGGGTGCGCTCGATGGCTCCCCCGCGCCCGTCCCGCCGCCGATGACTGCGGTCTGGAAATCGACCTCGGCGATAAAAAAGTCGCGCTGCGCCTCG
>JACCSN010000676.1 GCA_013812985.1 Hyphomicrobiales bacterium
GGGTCATGCTGCTGGCAAAGGCGGTCGCCCCAGCGGCTGTGCGAAAAAACTGTCGGCGGCTGAGCTTCATGTGGGGTTCCTCCTGTTCAAGAGGGTGCTGAATCAGCCGCCCTCCCGCCTGATGAACGGCACTCGCCTTTTCAGGCCGAGCGCAAGAAGGAGACCAGCGATACACCAGGCCGTAGCGCGGTCAAGGGAAACATGCTCCCGCCGGAACGGGGCCTGCATGTGCGTCCTGGATATCCTTTCCAATCGCCAAGCGCTTGGGGCTCGAGGTCGCGCTCCGTTCGGCGGGCGGCCCAAGCCTCGCTCCGGCGTCCCGCGCCCGTTACTTGGCCGACAGCTCTTCACCGACATGGAGAACGACGTCTCCGTCAAGACACGGTCCGGCGTCCCGAACGAACCGCGCCACGAACGGCGAGCCATTGTGGCGCTCCATCGCGGCGCGGTCGGCGAAACGCTCATAAGTGGTGAACAGACAAGCGTCATCCTGGCTCTGGGTGACAAAATAGCCCAACGTCTCCGGTTCCGTGTCCCGGACCCCTTCGGCGACGGACAGCAGCGCCTTGCGTATGATATCCTGCGAACCTGGTCGCGCGCGAATAATGGCAGTGATCGTGATCATCGGGGGTCAGCCTTTCCGGCAATTACGGTCAAGCGCTGCAGTCGGGCCACGGTGGAGGGAACATGCTTCCGACGGGTTCAACATACGAGGAGATTCGGGACCGCTTCCGCTGGCAGATCCCGGAATTCTATAATATCGGTGTGGATGTTTGCGACAAGTGGGCGGCTCTGGATTCCTCCAGACTTGCGCTCACGTATATCGACCACGCGCAATCGGCGCGCCGGTTCAGCTTCGGAGACCTTCGCGACCTCTCCAACCAGCTTGCCAACCTGCTCAGAAGCCGCGGCGTCGGGCCGGGGGATCGAGTAGGCATCCTCCTGCCGCAATGCCCAGAGGCCGCATACGGCCATATCGCCATCTACAAGCTCGGCGCGATCGCCATTCCTCTGTTCACGCTTTTCGGCCCGGACGCCCTCGAATACAGGCTGCGAAACTCCGGCGCGCGCGCCGTGATCACCAATGCCGAAGGTCAGGCCAAGCTGCAGCGGATCCGGGAACGCCTTCCCACGCTCGAGCTCGTCCTCTCGGCCGACGCCGCGTCGAACGATGCCCTTGATCTTCACCACGAGATGACGGCGTGCTCGACCACCTTTGAGCCGGTGCGGACGCGCGCCGACGATCCGGCGCTCATCATCTACACGTCCGGCACCACCGGCCTGCCGAAGGGAGCGCTGCATGCGCATCGCGTGCTCCTCGGCCATTTGCCGGGCGTGGAGATGAGCCACGACCTCCTGCCGCAGCCCGGCGATTGCATCTGGACGCCGGCGGACTGGGCCTGGATCGGGGGGCTGCTCGACGTCCTCTTGCCGGCGCTCCATCACGGCGTCCCCGTTGTGGCGCGCCGCTTCGTGAAGTTCACCGGCGAGGCCGCATTCGACCTCCTACGCGATCTCGAAATCCGAAATGCTTTCATCCCGCCGACCGCGCTCAAATCGATGCGCGCCGTAGCGGAAACGGAGCGGCGCTGGCGGCTCTCGATGCGGACCGTCGCAAGCGGTGGCGAGACGCTCGGCGCGGAACTGCTCGAGTGGGGCCGCCGGGTTCTAGGTGTCACAATCAACGAGTTTTACGGGCAGACGGAATGCAACATGGTCGTTTCCTCGAGCGGGCTGCTGATGGCGCCGCGGCCCGGCGTGATGGGGCGCGCCGTGCCTGGCCACGAGGTCCAGATCATCGACCGAGAGGGTCGCCCCTGTCCCGACGGCGAACTCGGGGCGATCGCGCTCCGCCGCGGCGACCCGGTCATGTTTCTCGGATATTGGTCCGATAACCAAGCGACCGAAGCCAAGTTTCTCGGGGATTGGCTGCTCACGGGCGACAGAGGTGTTCGTGAGCAGGATGGCTGGTTTCGCTTTGTCGGTCGGGATGACGACATCATCAACTCATCCGGATACCGCATCGGACCGGGCGAGATCGAGGACTGCTTGATCCGTCACCCGGCCGTTCAGATCGCGGGTGTCGTCGGCAAACCCGATGCCCAACGTACGGAGATCGTCAAAGCCTATATCGTCCTGAAGGAGAGTGCGCACCCTTCGCTCGAACTCGCCGCGGACATCAGTTCCTTCGTCAAGACAGAGCTCGCCGCGCACGAATATCCGCGTGAAATCGAGTTCGTGAGCGAGCTCCCGATGACGACGACCGGCAAGGTCATCCGACGGGAACTGCGCGACCATGCCCGACGCAAGATCGGCGGGCCGTCGGGCCAACGCGTAGACCGCGCAGATTAGGTCACCCACTCCGGCTGGTTCGCCAGGTCAGGTTTTGTGCCCGGCCATTGCATTCGCCTTGCGAGCCCGATCCGGGCCGAGATCTCTGCCCTGGCGAGAAGGTTCTGAACCGTGGAAACGTGCCACCGGCCGCCGCGGGCGCTGCGAATGCCGCGGTTGTTCAGCGCGTCTGCTATACCGGCGAGACTGAAAATGCCTGAGATGCGAACCGCTTCTATAACTGGCATGATGTTGGCCGCGAACCGGTCGGCCTCCTCGATTTGCGTTTCACGGCCGAGCATCGCGGCTTTGCCGGGTTTTTCGTGAAGGAGGAGGGGCGGCCGGCGCGTCCGCACAGGACCGGCAAGCGTGCAACGTCCTCCGCGGCATTCCCGACGGCCAGGCGGCCAGACTGGGGCGGAGGGTGTAGCGGAAGGGGAGGTCAAGAGGCCGGGATGAGCTCCGTCGCAATCTGGCGGATGATCTCAGCGAACACGTCTGCCAGTAGGGAC
>JACCSN010000767.1 GCA_013812985.1 Hyphomicrobiales bacterium
CTGCTCGGCCTTCGTCGTTGCCGGCGCGGGCGTGCCGGTGGCCAAGCACGGCAACCGGGCGCTGTCGTCGAAATCCGGCGCCGCCGATGCGCTCACCGCGCTGGGCGTCAAGATCGACCTGCCGCCCGAGAAGATCGGCGCCTGCATCCGCGAGGCCGGCATCGGCTTCATGTTCGCGCCGAACCACCATGCCGCCATGCGTCATGTCGGGCCGTCGCGCGTCGAGCTCGGCACGCGGACCGTCTTCAACCTGCTCGGGCCGCTGTGTAATCCGGCGGGCGTGAAGCACTACATGCTCGGCGTCTTCGCGCGCGAATGGGTGGAGCCGATCGCCGCGGTGCTTGGCTCGCTCGGCGCCGAGGCCGCCTGGGTCGTGTACGGCACGTTCGGCGAGCGGGGCGGGCTTGACGAAGTGAGCACGACAGGCGCGACCTACGTGGCGGAGCTGAAAGATGGGCACGTCCGCCCGTTCCAGATCGAGCCGATCGAGTTCAATGTCGACCCGGTTGCGCCCGAGGCCCTGATCGGCGGCACGCCGGCGGAGAACGCCCATGCGCTCCGCGCCGTGCTGGAAGGCGAACTTGGGGCGTTCCGTGATGTGGTGATCATGAACGCCGGCGCGGCGTTGATGGTGGCTGGCAAAGCCACCCTAACCGCCCACGCCGCCGACCTGGCGCGGGAGACGATCTGTTCGGGCCGGGCGCTCGCCGCGCTCGAACGGCTCGTCCAGGTCTCGAACGGGTGAAGGCGTGGCCGATATCCTGAAACGCATCGAAGCGTATAAGCGTAGAGAGATCGCCGCGGCCAAAGCGGCTGTCCCGCTGGCCGAACTCAAGGCGCGCATCGCCGATGCCGATCCGCCGCGCGGTTTCCAAGAGGCGCTCCTCCGGCGCATTGCGTCACACGGCGTCGGCCTGGTCGCCGAGATCAAGAAGGCCAGCCCCTCCAAAGGGCTGATCCGGGCGGATTTCGACCCGCCTGCCCTGGCGCGTGCCTATGAGAGCGGAGGCGCCGCATGCCTGTCGGTCCTGACCGATGCGCCTTCGTTCCAGGGCGCGCCGGAGTTCCTGACGAGCGCGCGGGCGACCGTGGCGATGCCCGCGCTCCGCAAGGATTTCATGTACGAGCCGTACCAGGTCTTCGAAGCGCGCGCCTGGGGCGCCGACTGCATCCTGGTGATCATGGCGGCGGTGAGCGACGCCGAGGCGCGGGCGCTGGAGGAAGCCGCCGGGGCGCTCGGCATGGACGCGCTTCTGGAAGTGCATGACGAGGCCGATCTGGAACGCGCCCTCCGACTAGGCTCACCCTTGATCGGCATCAACAATCGCGACCTGCGCACCTTCGAGACCACGCTCGCCACCTCCGAACGCCTCGCGCCGATGATCCCGCCGGACCGGTTGATTGTCGGCGAAAGCGGTATTTCCACAACCGCGGATGTGGCGCGGCTCGCCAGAGCTGGCGTTCGCGCCCTCCTCGTCGGTGAAAGCCTGATGCGCCAGGCGGATGTGGCTACGGCGACACGCGTTCTTCTGACGCCAGCCAAGGCCAAAGCCGCCGCATGAGCGTCCGCCTGACGCATCTGTCGAATGAGGGCGAGGCCGAGATGGTCGACGTGACGGAAAAATCCGTCACGTCGCGGATGGCGCGGGCGAGCGGGGCTGTCGTGATGGCGGCGGCGACCCTGGACATGATCCTCGCAGGCAACGCGAAGAAGGGCGACGTCATCGCCACGGCCCGCATTGCCGGCATCATGGCGGCGAAGAAGACGCACGATCTGATCCCGCTCTGCCATCCGCTCGCGCTGACGAAGATCGCAGTCGACCTGGAGCCCGACGCCACGCTGCCGGGCCTGCGGGTCACGGCCGTCGCCAAGCTCGACGGCCGCACGGGCGTGGAAATGGAGGCGCTGACCGCCGTCTCCGTTGCCTGCCTCACGATCTATGACATGGCGAAAGCGGTGGATCGCGGCATGCGGATCACCGATATCCGGCTTGAAGAGAAATCCGGTGGGCGCTCCGGCGAGTGGCGCCGCCCCGATGACGAGTCCTTATGACCCTGCTGCCCGTCGAAGAAGCGGTTCGAAAGCTTCTGGAGGGTGTGAAGCCGCTTGAAGCGGAGACGGTGCCGCTTGGGGACGCCGCCGGCCGGGTGCTCGCGAGCGACCTCGCGGCGCGGCGCACGCAGCCGCCCTTCCCCGCCTCCGCCATGGACGGCTACGCCGTCCGCGCCGCCGATGCGCTGACCGGGGCTCGGCTGCAGGTGATCGGCGAATCCCGCGCCGGCGAACGGTTCTCCGGGTTGGTGGAAGCCGGCCAGGCAGTGCGCATTTTCACCGGTGCGCCGGTCCCCGAGGGTGCCGACGCGATCCTGATCCAGGAGAACGCCGAGCGGGAAGCCGACGCGATCGAGGTGCTCGAAACGGTCGAAGCAGGCAGCTTCATCCGCCCCGCCGGCCTCGATTTCCACGCCGGCGACATGCTCTTGAAGCAGGGTCGGCTTCTCGATTCGCGGGCGGTCGCGCTCGCCGCCTCGATGGATTACGCGGCCCTCCCCGTCCGCCGCAGGCCTGTCGTGGCTATCCTGTCCAATGGAGACGAGCTCGTGCCGCCTGGAGCCGAGGCGGGCCCCGACCAGATCGTCTCCTCCAATGGAGTCGGGCTCTCCGCCTTTGTGCGCGAGTGCGGCGGCGAAGCGCTGGACCTTGGGATCGCGCCCGACAGCGAAGCGGCGATCGGCGCTTTCGTCGACCGCGCCGCCGGCGCCGACGCGCTTGTGGCGATCGGCGGCGCCTCGGTCGGCGAGCACGATCTGGTGAAAGGCGCGCTCGCGCGGAAAGGCATGACGCTCGATTTCTGGCGGATCGCCATGCGCCCCGGCAAGCCTTTGTTGGTGGGCCGCCTTGACGCGATGGTTGTTCTCGGCCTGCCAGGCAACCCGGTATCGGCCTTGGTCTGCGCACATGTCTTCCTGAAGCCGCTGCTGCGAACGATGCTCGGCCTGCCGTTCAAGAACGCCCTTGCGGCGGCGAGGCTCGGAAACCCGATGCCCGCCAATGACGGCCGTCAGGACTATGTCCGCGCGCGCCTTGCCTTCCGCGATGGCGAGTGGTTCGCCGCGCCCTTCCCGGTGCAGGATTCGTCGATGCTGGCGACGCTCGCCGAAGCGGACGCCCTCATCGTGCGCCCGGCGCTGGCGCCCGCGGGGGCGGCCGGCGAGCGCGTCGCGATCGTGCCTCTTTGGGCTGCGGATCAGGCGCTGCTTCGGCCCTTCAGCCCCGAATGATCGGCTTTGGCATTCCCAGGGCGTGCGAAGTTGCAGGAAAGTCCGCCAGCTATCGCCACGCCTATCCCTGGCCACAGGCCGGCCAGGAACGTGGTCAGGATCACCGCGGGAAAGAAGGTGAGAAACGGGAAGCCGGCGGGCAGCTCCGAATCCAGCGCGTAACGCAGCGCGAAGGTCGCCAAAAACGCCATCGCGGCGAAGCTCCACGCCACGACCGGACTGTCCTGCAGCCAAGCCGGCCTGATCGCCACCTTTTCGTCCCCCAATGCGGGCCTCATTTGCGTGCGGTCGCTGTGAATTCAAGCGGTTGCGGGAGCCCGGCCGAGACCTTAACGAAATTCCATGCCAGACTCCACCGCCGCACCGCCGCTCACCAGCCACGCCACAGTGCTCATCGTCGATTTCGGCAGCCAAGTCACGCAGCTGATCGCCCGGCGCGTCCGCGAGGCCGGCGTCTATTCGGAGGTGGTGGCGTACGACAAGGCGGAGGCGGCGCTGCGGCGGCTGAAGCCGAGGGCGATCATCCTGTCCGGCGGTCCGGCGAGTGCGCATCTCGACACGAGCCCGCAGACCTCGCCGGCGATCGTCGAGGCCGGCGTCCCGGTGCTCGGCATCTGCTATGGGCAGCAGGCGATGGTTCACCACCTCGACGGCCAGGTGGAAAGCTCCGATCACCGCGAATTCGGCCGCGCCTTTGTCGAGATCGATGAGGATTCGCCGCTCTTCGAAGGCGTCTGGCCAAAAGGCAGTCGCCACCAGGTGTGGATGAGCCATGGCGACCGCGTGACCCGGCTGCCGGAGGGTTTTCGCGTCATCGCGTCCTCAGAAGGCGCGCCTTTCGCGGTGATCGCCGACGAGCGCCGGCGCCTTTATGGCGTGCAGTTCCACCCGGAAGTCGTGCACACGCCCGATGGGGCGAGGCTCCTCGCCAATTTCGTGCATCGCATCGCCGGGCTCACCGGCGACTGGACCATGGCGCACTTCAAGGGCGAGGCGATCGACCGCATCCGCGCCGAGGTCGGCAAGGGCCGGGTGGTCTGCGGGCTTTCCGGCGGCGTCGATTCCGCCGTGGCGGCGCTGCTCATCCATGAGGCCATCGGCGAGCGGCTCACCTGCATCTTCGTCGATCACGGGCTGCTCAGGCTGAACGAGGCGGAGGAGGTCGTGGGTCTGTTCCGCGGCCATTACAATATTCCCCTCGTCCACGTTGACGCGAGCGACACATTCCTTTCCGCGCTCGACGGCGTCGCCGACCCGGAGGCGAAACGCAAGACGATCGGCCGGCTCTTCGTCGAGACGTTCGAGGCGGAGGCGGCCAGGATCGCCCAGGACGCAAAACCCGCCGAATTCCTCGCCCAGGGCACGCTCTATCCGGACGTGATCGAGAGCGTCTCCTTCACCGGCGGACCTTCCGTCACCATCAAGTCGCACCACAATGTCGGCGGCCTGCCGGATCGCATGAACATGCGGCTCGTCGAGCCCCTGCGGATGCTTTTCAAGGACGAGGTGCGGGCGCTCGGCCGCGAGCTCGGGCTTCCCGAGGCCTTTGTCGGCCGCCATCCTTTCCCCGGCCCCGGCCTCGCCATCCGCTGCCCCGGCGCGGTGACGCGCGACAAGCTCGACCTCCTGCGGCGGGCCGACGCAATCTATCTGGACGAGATCCGCAAGGCGGGGCTGTACGACGCCATCTGGCAGGCCTTCGCCGTGCTTCTGCCGGTCCAGACAGTCGGCGTCATGGGCGACACGCGCACCTACGATTTCGTCTGCGCACTGCGCGCCGTCACTTCCGTCGACGGCATGACGGCGGATTTCTTCCCTTTCGACATGAGCTTCCTCGGCCGCGCCGCGACGCGGATCATCAACGAGGTGAGGGGGATCAACCGGGTTGTCTACGACGTGACAAGCAAGCCGCCGGGCACGATCGAGTGGGAATAATTCAGCGGCTTTCGCCGACCTCCGGTGACAATCGCGCCGGAACTCAAGCCCGGCAACATCGTCGTCCTGGACGACCTGCCGGCCCACCGCGTCGTCTCCGACCTGCTCACGTCGCTGGCGCTCGCCGAGATCGTCGTCACCGGGTGGGAGGGCGTCGACGGCGACGATGATGAGCCGGCGCCAGTCGACCGCAAGCACCTGGCGGCGTTCCTTCAGGATGACGCGCGGCTGGAGCGGTTCAAGGAATTGGCATACGGCGAGGTGTTCTTTGAGGCGGTGGCGGCGGAAGCGGCGGGCCTGGGGACCGCGTGAAATTTGGCCGCCTAGTGCATGCGAGACCCGCCGATGGGCTTTGTTGGCGAGGCCTGTTTCGGGAGCGACTTGGCCTGCGGGGAGAAATGCAGCGACATTGACGTTGCAGAGCCGTCCCGAGAGCAGCGGCATGTGGTGGGCGGTAAGCGCCCGGCCGCCGGTCCGGGGGCGGGGCGACGAAGTGTGCCACATAGGACAACGGGGGCGTGGTCCGGCAGAGCCGTGGTTAAGGTTATCTTAAGAACTGATTAAACTTTTATCGTCCGGTGGTGCATGGAGGTGGCGCACACACACAAGGACTGGAACGATGAAAGCTGCAATCTTCGCCGGGACAATCGCACTCCTCACGACGCCCGCCTTCGCGGACCACTTGACCGTCTACCAAGGCCGCTCCGACCACGTTATCGGCTCCTGCCACGATCGGGGAAGCTGCCGTGAGATCGTGCAGAACAACCCTGGGCGCGGCGAGAGCATCGTGCGCGATGACGGCGCAACCGTCAGATCGCCGGGCACCAACTCACGAAACATCGAGAAGCGGCGCGAGCAGAATAGGCGTCACTGACGGCGCTCTCAAAGCGGGTCGCGGTGGTGGAGCCGAGCGGAACCGTTGACAACGTAAACGATTCTTCCGGACGCGAGTGATCTCCCCGGAATTTGGGCCACGGTGGCGCAAACCCTCCCAACGGTTATTTCCACGGTGGAAAGAACCGTGACCACATGCTCCTCTGAGGAGCACGTCCCGGATTTGCTCCTCAGAGGAGCAAATCCTCGTTTGGCGCGGCGGAGCGCCAAACGGCAAACCTCACTCCTCGCCCCACTGTGGGGCACCTCTTGGCAGCTACGTATCGGAGGGAAGCGGCTTCTCCTGTAGCAGCGCCGGCAGCTTGGCGATGTTCACCGCAATCCGGCGCGCCTCATCTTCCGTGAGCCCGTCATAGCCGCCGGCGCGGTTGTCCTTCACATATACGTAGGCAAGCGCGAAGCCGCTCGCGTCGCTGATCTTGAAATGCGAGCCCTCGGTTTCTGGAAGGACCAGGGCGGCGGGAAACGGCGTGGCGGCTTATTCATCCTCATTGGGAGGCCCCGGATCGGCGGACCCACTGTCGCCGGCCCATAGCCTCCACCGTCGACCGGCATCGTCGACGACGTTCCAGACATTCTGCTCGTGATCGTGTGTCACCACCATAAACGTGAGCACCAGCGCGGCGGCTTTGTCCTGAGCGTCTGCCAATGTTTCACACTGGTCGACAATTTCGGTCGGCCCTGACGCCCCCGAGCTGTGCTGTCTAGCCCGCAAGACCTGGAAGGGCAGCATTACCGACACCTTTCGGCCCGTGGGTAGAACCGTTGGCTCGTTGAGGCCTCTTAGAGAAAACGTAGGAGAAACAATGGGTTATGCCGCCAGATGGCGGAGAGGATGGGATTCGAACCCACGAGACGGTTCAACACCGTCTACTCCCTTAGCAGGGGAGCGCCTTCGACCACTCGGCCACCTCTCCACCTCCCG
>JACCSN010000786.1 GCA_013812985.1 Hyphomicrobiales bacterium
GGCCTTCATGTCATTGGCGAGGCGGCTTCTCCGCCGCTTGGGCTGGTCATGATCGAGCCTTCCTCCAGCGCGACCGCGGCTCAATCGGAGAATCCGCACGCGGTCGGCGTGGCCGCTGCTCCGGAGCTTACGATGACCGTGCCCGAGGTGTCTGCAAGCGCGGCCGGGGCCGAGTCCTCGAATCCGCACGTGGTCGGCACGGCCGCGACCCCGGAGCCTGCAATTGTGGTTCCCGAGATATCCGCCAGCGCGACCGGGGCTCCGTCCGAGAATCCGCACGTGGCCGGCACGGCCGCGGCTCCGGAGCTCGCGATCGTGGTTCCCGAGGTCTCCGCCAGCGTCACCGCGCCTGAAACCAAGAATCCATTCGTGGTCGGAACCGCCGCCGCCCCGGATCTTGAGATTGTCTTGCCCGAGGTCTCCGCGCGCGCGGCCGCGACTGAAGCCGAGAGCCCGTACGTGGCGGCGAACGCCGTTGCCCCGCAAGCCCGGCTCGATGGCCCCCAAGTCGCGATCAGGGCGGCCGAGGTGGACGCGAGAAACTTCTTTGTGGCTGGTGAGGCGGCGCCGGGGACGCTGGTGCGGGTCTATGCCGATGAGGTGTTCGTCGGCGAGGTGAAGACGGGCAATGGCGGCCATTGGCTCGTTGAGGCGGAGCGCGACGTTCCGCTCGGCGAAGTGGTGATCCGGGCGGATTCCGTCGAGCCCGAGGCGGAAGCGCCCACATTGGGGGCTGAGCTGCCGTTCATCCGCTATGCGGACGGAATCGTGCTTGAGCCTGTCGTTGCCGCTGCGGAACGGGATGAAGCGGCGGCTTCCGTAACCGCCGAGCTTCCGCCGCCGACCCTTGTAATCATTCGGCGCGGCGACAATCTCTGGCGGATTTCGCGCCGCAATTACGGCCGCGGCATCCGCTATAAATCCATCTTCGCCGCCAACAGCGACAGGATCCGTGACCCGGACCTGATCTATCCGGGCCAGGTGTTCTTCGTCCCCACGCGCGACCGCGGCTGGGAAACAGCGGAGATCGAAAAGCCGAAAGGGTGATCCCCGTGCCGCTCACTCCACATGCGGCTTGTAACCATCGGTAATCGCCGATAGACGATAACGTGTTCGGTCCTGAAGCAAGCGCCGCGTGGCGTTCGCTTCCCGACGGGATGAGGATCCTTTGAGGATTATGTGACGGACGACGAAGCGACCGCGGAGAGGCTGAAGGCGCTCGGCCATCCCGTGCGGCTCGCCATTGTCCGGGCGCTGGCGGAACGGGACCGCTGCTGCTGCGCCGACGTGTGCAGCCTGCTGCCGCTCGCCCAGTCGACGGTGTCGCAGCACCTCAAGGTGCTGAAGGAGGCGGGGCTCGTCTGTTTCCGCCGCGACGGCGTGCGCTCCAGCTATGTGCTGAACCCGGCGGCCTTCGCTGCCTTCCGTGCGGATTTGCAGGAGATCACCGAGCTCGTCGGCTTGGTGTCGGGCGCGGCCGGCGCGGGCGAGGGGACCTGATGGCCCAGGCGGAAGCCGCTCCGAAGGTCTCCGCCGACCGCGGCCGGACTTTCGCCACGCTGTGGAACCTGTGGCCTTATATGTGGCCCTCCAACCGGCCCGACTTGAAGAAACGCGTACTGGTCGCCTTTCTGGCGCTCCTGGCGGCCAAGGTCGTCACCGTGCTGGTGCCGTATTTCTTCGCCTGGGCGACCGACGTGCTGACCGGGGAGGGTGGGACGCCGGCCTATGTGCCGGCTCTCCTCGCCGGGCCGCTGATGCTGGTGCTCGCCTACAATTTCGGGCGGGTGCTTTCCACCACGCTGAACCAGGTCCGAGACGCGCTTTTCGCCCGCGTCGGCCAGCACGCGGTGCGCCAGCTTGCCTACCGCACCTTCGTGCATCTGCACGAGCTGTCGCTGCGCTTTCATCTGGAGCGGCGGACCGGCGGGCTGTCGCGCATCATCGAGCGCGGCACGACGGGAATCGAGACGATCGTCCGCTTCACAATCCTTAATTCGCTGCCCA
Organism: Hyphomicrobiales bacterium; assembly: GCA_013812985.1. Next base: position 2,008 of record JACCSN010000786.1, read on the forward strand.
CCGTCATCGAGTTCGCGCTGACCGCCGGGATCATCTGGTATCAGTTCAACGTCTGGTACGTGCTCGTCATCGCGGTTACCGTGTGGCTCTATGTCTGGTTCACGGTGCGCGCCAGCGACTGGCGGATCACCATCCGCCGGGAGATGAACGATTCCGACACCGACGCCCATTCCAAGGCGGTCGACTCGCTCCTCAACTACGAAACGGTCAAGTATTTCGGCAATGAGGGACGGGAGGCGGGCCGCTTCGACCGTTCGATGGAGCGCTATGAGCGCGCGGCGGTGCGCACCTGGACCTCGCTCGCCTGGCTGAATTTCGGCCAGACCTTGATCTTCTCCGCCGGCATGGCGGCCTGCATGGTGCTGTCCGCGCGGGCGGTGATGGCGGGAACGCAGACGATCGGCGAGTTCGTGCTGATCAACGCGTTGCTGATGCAGCTGTCGATCCCGTTGAACTTCATCGGCTTCGTCTATCGCGAGATCAAGCAGGGGATGGCCGACATCGAAGCTATGTTCCGGCTTCTGGAAGTGCCGGCGGAGGTGATCGACCGTCCAGGCGCGCCCGCGCTTGCGGTGAGCCAGGGGACGATCCGCTTCGAGGACGTGCATTTCTCCTACGAACCGGCGCGGGAGATCCTGACAGGCGTCACCTTCGAGGTACCGGCCAATGCGTCGCTGGCGATCGTCGGACCCTCGGGCGCCGGAAAATCGACCATCTCGCGGCTCCTGTTCCGCTTCTACGACGTCACCTCGGGCAGGATCCTGGTCGACGGGCAGGACATCCGCGACGTGCGGCAGGACAGCCTCAGGGCGGCGATCGGCATCGTGCCGCAGGATACGGTGCTCTTCAACGACACTATCGCCTACAATATCCGCTATGGCCGCTGGGACGCCTCCGACGAGGACATCCAGGAGGCCGCCCGCATGGCGCAGGTCGCCTCGTTCATCGAAGCGCTGCCGGACGGCTACGCGACGCAGGTCGGCGAGCGCGGCCTGAAGCTGTCGGGCGGCGAGAAGCAGCGGGTGGCGATCGCTCGCACGATCCTCAAGGCGCCGCCGATCCTGATCCTCGACGAAGCGACATCGGCCCTGGATACGGCGACCGAGCAGGAGATCCAGTCGGCCCTGGAGCAGGTGTCGCGGAACCGCACCTCGCTGGTGATCGCGCACCGGCTGTCGACGGTGGTCAACGCCGATTCCATCATCGTGCTGCGGGACGGGCAGATCGCCGAGCAGGGGACGCATGGCGAGTTGATGGCGCGGGGCGGGCTTTACGCGGCGATGTGGGATCGCCAGCGCGAGGCGGACGAGGCGGCGGAGCAGCTCCGCCGGACCCGCGAGCAGGCGCGCGACTTTCTGCCTCCGGAGCGGTTGACGGACGAAGCGGCGGAGTAGACGCTGGAACCTCGCGTGATCCGTGCTATGCTAGGCGGTGACGACAAGGGGCTGTTCCCGATATGGCTGACTACGTGACCAGGAACGAGTTCGAACTTCTGGCTACGCGCGTCGATGTTCTCGAAAGCGAGGTCGAGGGCGAGAAAATGGTCACGCGCCATATCCTCGAGCAGACGCGCCGCAACGGCG
>JACCSN010000805.1 GCA_013812985.1 Hyphomicrobiales bacterium
CCACCGTGTTGATCATGTCCTCGACCTTGCCGGCCAGCATGATCTTGCGCTCTCTTGGATTCTCGGCGCGTTCCAGCATGGAGCGGAAGGTCAGCATCTCGCCGAACACGCTCGCCGTCTCCGCCAAGGTCAGCGGCGTCTGCGACATCAGCAGTCCCTGGCCGGCGGCCAGCACCTGGTGCACGCCGTGACCCAGTTCGTGGGCGAGCGTCATCACGTCGCGCGTCTTCCCCTGATAGTTGAGCAGCACATACGGATGCACCGAAGGCACGGTCGGGTGCGCGAAAGCTCCCGGCGCCTTGCCGGGCCGGGTCGGCGCGTCGATCCAACTCCCGTCGAAGAAACGGCTGGCGATCGACGCCATTTCCGGCGCGAAGCCGCGATAAGCCGACAACACCGTGTCGCGCGCCTCGTCCCAGGGGACCGTCCGGTTGATGGTCTCCGGCAAGGGCGCATTACGGTCCCAATGCTCCAGCCGATCCTTGCCAAGCCAGCGCGCCTTCAGCGCGTAATAACGGTGCGACAGGCGCGGATAGGCCTCGCTTACCGCCGCCACCAGCGCGTCGACCACCTCCGGCTCCACGCGGTTGGACAAGTGCCGGGCCGCCGCCACGTCGCCGAAGCCGCGCCACTCGTCGGAGATGGCCTTGTCCTTGGCGAGCACGTTGGTGACCAGCGTGAACAGCCTGAGATTCTCCCGGAAGGTCGCGGCGAGCGCATCGGCGGCGGCCTTGCGCCGCGCCTCGTCGGGATCGACCAGCCGGTTCAGCGTCGTCTCCAGCGTCAGCTTCTCGCCGTCCACGTCGAATGCGAGGCTGGCGAGCGTCTCGTCGAACAACCGGTTCCAGGCGCCCCGCCCGGTGACCGACTTTTCGTGGAACAGCCGCTCGATCCGGTCTTCCAGCTGGTACGGCCTTTCGAGCCTCAAATCTTCGAGCCACGGCCGGTAGACGGCGAGCGCCGCGTCCCGCAGCGCCGACTCCAAGAGCGCGTCATCCAGCCGGTTCAGCTCCAGCGCGAAGAACAGGAGGTGCGTGGAGATGGCGGTCAGGCGGTCCTGCAGGTCGCCGTAGAATTTGGCGCGCGCCGGATCGGACGTGTCGCCCGAATAGATCAGGCCGGCGAAGCTGCCAAGCCGGCCCATCAGGTCCTCGACCGACTCAAAGCCGGCGATGGCCGCCGCCAGCCCGGCGCCGCCGTCTGGCCCCGCCGCGATCTCGGCCAGCTTGCCCTTGTAGCGCTCCTCGAAGGCCTCGCAGAGCCCCGCCGCGCGATCCAGGTCCCGCCGCACCTCCGGCGCATCCATCGCCGCATAGAGGTCGGCCAGGTTCCAGACCGGCAAACCCCCGAGCTCGTCGTCCTTGGCGTCAGTCCGGCGCGCTTCGTCAGCCACGGCCCGCTCCTTGCATTCGACCAGAAATGAATTCGCTTCGATTTAGGCCGGCGATGGGCGGAATGCGAGGGCGACACGGCGGCTCAGTCACGGCGCCTGCTCCAGACGCTTCTCCGGGAGCGCAGAGCGTTGTAGGAGATCCCATGATCGCACGACGGGCCAGTCGGCCCATCGCGTGAGCCCGATTGCCGCCGCAAAGGCGGGACGGGCTGCTGCATTTCCGCCACACGTCACTTTTTAATACCCGATTAATCGAAAGTAGGCCACCATCACGCCCGCTGAATCGGGGAAGGGCGACCCCAAAATCGAGGGCGACAGGCTTTTGCGACATCCGACCGTTCATCATCCGATCGGCCCGAGCCTCCTGCTCGCGGCCGGAATTTGCATTGCCTCCTTGATCGGAGCCGGCGATCCGGCTCAGGCCCGTGAAAGCAGCAAGACCCTCAAACTGTATTTCGGCCATACCAAGGAACGCGGCGAGTTCACGTTCAAGAAGAACGGCCGTTTCGACAAGGGCGAGATCAAGAAGATCAATCGATTCCTGCGCGACTGGCGGCGCAACGAGCCGGCCAACATGGACCCGCAGCTGCTCGATCTGATCTGGGCCATCTACAAGCAGACGGGCTCGCGCGAGTATATCCACGTCGTCTCCGCCTACCGGTCCCTCACCACCAACAACGCATTGCGCAGCCGCAGCAAGGGCGTGGCCGAGAAGAGCCAGCATACGGCCGGCAAGGCCATGGATTTCTACATTCCCGGCGTGCCGCTGCCGAAGCTCCGGGCGATCGCCATGAAGGCTCAGGGCGGCGGCGTCGGCTTTTATCCGACCTCCGGCTCCCCCTTCGTCCACGTCGACACCGGCAATGTCCGCTCCTGGCCGCGCATGAGCCGCCAGCAGCTGATCGCGCTGTTCCCCAATGGCGAGACGCTTTACCTGCCCGCCGACGGGAAACCCCTCAAAGGCTATGAGAAGGCGCTCGCCCGGAAGAAATCGTCGGGCGGAACCGCGCTCGCTTACCTGGAGACCGGCGACGAGGGCGGCGGCGGCAAGAAGGGCAGCGTCGGCGGCTGGCTGAAGCGCGTCTTCGACGGCGGCGCCGACGAGGCGGAAGACAGCGAGACCGCAGCTGCTCCGGCGCCCGCTCCCACGGCTTCGCCGCCCGCGGCTGCCCCGTCCGTCGAGGAGCCCACGGCTCCTGTCGAGCCGGCGACCGGCGATGCGACTGTTCTGATCGCCGCTGCCGAGAACGCGTCCGAGCCGCGTGTGCCGCGCGCCCGGCCCGCCACGGAATCGGAGCTGATGCTCGCCTCCACGTCTCCCGATCTCCCGCCTGGCAATGCGGCGGCGGTCGTTGCCGCCCAGACGGGCGGGACCATCCCCGAGAACCTCCCCGCCGCGCCAGCGCCGCGCGGCCGGCCCGATTCGGTCCTTCTTGCCGAGACCCTGGATGCGACGGGCGCGGAAACCGCCACCCTGGCGGTCGAGCCTGAAGACGTCATCGCGGCGCTCGCGGCCCTTTCCGATGTGCCGGCTCCGCCGCCCGCAATCGCCGCCCCCGCGCCGCTTCCGGCGGCGGTTCAGGTGGCTCGGGC
>JACCSN010000806.1 GCA_013812985.1 Hyphomicrobiales bacterium
TCCGCTTCGCCATGGACGCCACCTACCCGCCCTTCGAGTCGCTCGATCCGAGCGGCCAGATCGTCGGCTTCGACAAGGAGATCGGCGACGCGGTTTGCGCGAAGATGAAAGTCACGTGCGAGTTCGCCAACACCGCCTGGGAAGGCATCATTCCCGGCCTGCTCGCCAACAAATACGACGCTATCCTGTCCTCCATGTCGATCACCGAAGAGCGCAAGCAGCAGGTCGATTTCACCGACAAGGTCTACAACACGCCGCCGGCCATCGCCGTGCCGAAGGATTCGAAGATCGCCGGCATCACGCCGGAGGACCTGGACGGGGTTACCATGGGCGCCCAGACCTCCACCACGCACGCCAATTACGCGCAGGAGAAGCTCCCCGGCGTGGAGGTGAAGATCTATCCTTCGCCCGACGAGTACAAGCTCGACCTCACCAATGGCCGGCTCGACGCGGCAATCGACGACGTGGTCGTGCTCGACGCCTGGGTGAAGAGCCCGGACGGCACCTGCTGCAAGATCCTCGGCACGCTGACGCCCGATCCGGTCATCCACGGGGCCGGCGCCGGCATCGCGATCCGCAAGGAAGACACCGACTTGCGCGACATGTTCAACAAGGCGATCGAAGAGATCCGCGCCGACGGTACGTATCAGAAGATCAACGAGAAATATTTCCCGTTCGACGTTTACGGCAGTTGAACACCCCGTCAGCCATGCGCAATCCTGCGGCGGGGGCCTGAAGCCCCCGCCGTTTTCGTGACAAGGGTCCCTGCCGGCCGATGCCCGAACTCCTCCTGCTCCTCTCCTATGGCCCGACCGGGTGGGGCGACGAGATCGTGGCAGGGGCCTCGCTGACGATCCGGCTCGCCGCCGCCACGCTCCCGGTCGGGCTGGCGCTAGGCCTCCTGATCGCGCTCGCCAAGCGCAGCGATTCCATGCTGCTCCGCGGCTTCAGCGAGGCGTTCTCGACCGTCTTCCGGGGCTTGCCGGAGCTGCTCACCCTGTTCCTCGTCTTCTACGGCGGGCAGATGCTGATGCAGTCCGTCGTGCGACTCTTCACCGACCGCACGATCGAGGCGAACGGCTTCATCGCCGGCATGATCGCGCTGGGCCTGGTTTTCGCCGCCTATGCGAGCGAGGTCTTCACCGCCGCTTTTAACGGCATCCCCAAGGGCCAGTGGGAGGGCGCTTCAGCGATCGGCCTGTCTCGCGGGCAGACGCTCCGCCTTGTCATCCTGCCGCAGCTTCTCCGTCTCGCCCTCCCCGGCCTCGCCAACCTCTGGCTGGTTCTCCTCAAGGATACGGCGCTCGTCTCCGTCATCGCGTTGAACGATCTCATCAGGATGACCTCGGTCGCCGTCGGCAACACCAAGGAGCCGTTCTTTTTCTACTTCGTCGCCTGCATGATCTATCTGGCGCTGTCGATCATCTCCTCCTTCGGCATCACCGCGATCGAGCGCTGGTCGGAGCGCGGCGAAGGAGACCGAGGCTCGGCGCGGCAGCCCGCCGCGCCCCCTGGCGAGCCGATCGCCTCGTGATTCCCGATCTTCTCCAGCGTTATGGAAGGCAGCTCCTGGAAGGGCTGCTTGTCACGCTGGAGCTCGTCTCCATTTCCATCGTGCTGGGCGCGCTACTCGCCGTCCCGCTAACCGCCGCGCGGCTGTCGACAAACCGCCTCATCGGCGCGATCGCCTTCGGCTATGTCTACTTCTTCCGCGGCACGCCGCTGCTTGCCCAGATTTTCCTGGTCTATTACGGCGTCGGTCAGTTCCGGCCGGCGCTCGAGTCCGTCGGTCTTTGGGGCTTCTTCCGCGACGCCTTCAACTGCGCCGTTCTCACCTTCACACTGAACACGGCCGCCTATCAGGCCGAGATTTATCGCGGCGCGATCCGGTCGGTGGAGCGCGGCCAATGGGAGGCGGCGCGGGCGCTCGGCATCGGCAGGCTGCCCCTCCTCTACAAGGTGGTGTTCCCGCAGGCGGCGCTGGTTGCTCTCAGGCCGCTCGGCAACGAGATCATCCTGATGATCAAGGGCTCGGCGGTTGCCAGCATCGTCACCGTCTACGAGCTCATGGGCGAGACCCGCCTCGCCTTCTCGCGGAGCTTCGACCTGACGATCTACCTTTACGCGGCGCTGCTGTATCTTGTGCTCGTCGAGGCGATCCGGCGGCTTTGGAACCGGCTGGAAGCCCGCCTGACAAGGCATATCCGCCGGGACTCCAGGCAAGAGCCGACTGCTGACCTCGCGCCGGCCACGCTTTGAGGCTTCGGCCCGACACCGATTGAGCGGCACACGGTGGATCGACAACAAGGAAAGTCGCACGTGCGACCTTTTTCAGGTCCCAACGTTGCACGTTCCCGCACCGTTCTCACCGACCCGGATCTAAGTATCTGAAAAGATTGGTGGGTGTAACAGGGCTCGAACCTGTGACCCGCTGATTAAGAGTCAGCTGCTCTACCAACTGAGCTATACACCCGCTCCGATGCGGTTTTATAGGGATGCGGGCCGGGTTCCGCAAGGCGCTGCGCGCTGTTTCGCAAGCCGGGATTTCGTGTCGCCGTGGAGATGTCGCTTGAAGGTCCCTTCCCTGCTGAAATGCTTCATCGATGGCGAGGCGATCGCGCCTGAGGGCGGCGAACGGTTCCAGGACATCAACCCGGCGAGCGGCGAGGTTCTCTGCGAGGTGGCGTCGGCGACGCCGACGGCGATCGATGCGGCGGTCGACAGCGCCCGGCGCGCCCAGAAGGCGTGGATCGCGATGCCGGCGGCGGAGCGCGGGCGGGTCCTCCACCGCGTGGCGGCGATCCTGCGCGACCGCAAGATGGAGCTGGCGCGCCTCGAGGTGCAGGATGCCGGCAAGCCGAT
>JACCSN010000812.1 GCA_013812985.1 Hyphomicrobiales bacterium
AGGGAGGCCTGGTCGCGCTGGTTCTCGCCGAGTCGGTTTGCCTTGTGAGGACGACCAGCGTTCCAACGAACGCGATGAGCCGCGTGAGCGACATATTCGCGCTCCAGCTGGAGCGGATCACGCCCTTTCGCCGCGAGGATGTCTGTTTCGGATGGCGCCTGGCTCAAGCCCGCCGGAGCGGACCGAATACGCTGCTGGTGCAAGCTGTCGTGAAACGGGATCTCCTGGTCGAGGCGACAGAACGGCTGTTCAAGGCGGGCTTCACGCAAGTCCGGGCAGCTTGCCGGGCGCCTGGTGAGCCGGATATAGCGCTGAACCTCCCCGCGGAGCTATCGCGACCCAGGTCCAAGCTCTTTCTAGGGCTGCGCGCCGCCAGCCACGTTGGCGCTTTCGTGACCCTTCTCGCCATGGGCGGCTTGGTCTTCACCGCTTTCGCCAAGCAGCACAAGGCGCTGGCTGCCTTGAGCCATGAGGTCGGCGCCGCGCAGGCGGCCGCCGAGGAGGTTCGTCGGACATACGACTCGGCATTGGCTTCCGGACAGCAGGTTTGGACCTTGCAGGAGCGGAGAACGGCGACGCCCACCGTCGCCGCCATGCTGGAGGAGGTCACCCGGGTACTCCCTGACACGGCTTGGATCACCGATTTCCGGATCGATGGCCGGCAACTTACGATTACCGGCTTCGCGGAGTCCGCCGCTGATCTGATGCCGGCGGTGGAAGGGTCCGACCTCTTCGCAAATGCCGAGTTCGTCTCGCCCGTCGTGCGCGCGCCCAGGGAGGATAGCGATCGGTTCAACATCAGCTTCCAGGCTGTGGGCTTCGACACTCCTGCCGAAGGTGCGCGGCAATGATGGGTCGGTTCCGCCGCGGGCGCGGTCTGGCGCTCGTCATCCTGGCCGGCCTCGTCCTCGCCGCCGGGTGGCTCGTGGGCGCGCTCCATTCTAATTATCGAGACAATCAGGCGCAGATCGCAGCGAGTCTGCTGTTGCTGCAGAGATACCGCGGGATCGCTGCGCAGGCTGATGCGGTTGACCGATGGGCCGCCGAGATCGCCAGCGGTCGCGAGGACGAGGCGTTTCTCGTCGGCGAGAGCGCCGGATTGATCGGGGCCGCCTTGCAGTCGCGCATCGCCGACATCGCGAACGGGAACGGCGCCGACCTCACGAGCTTCCGCGCGATCGAGCCGGCGACGAAGGATGGACTTCTCGATCTCGCCGTCGAGGTCCAGCTCAGCGGGCGTCTTGCCGGCGTGCAAGCCACGCTGGAAGGCATCGAGAGCGCAGCGCCTCTTCTGTTTGTTGAGAGGGCCGAGATCCGGGCAAGTCAGCGCGCCAGCCTCGAAGGTTCGGAAGAGGCGCTGCTCGACGTGCAGCTGGAGGTTCACGGCTTCATGCGCGCCGATGCGGCGGGTGGCCCGGAGCGCTAGGCCCCATGCGTTATGTCCGGCCTCTCTGCGTCGCGACAGGTTGGGCATGTTGCAGCGTCGCGTCGGTCATGTCGCTGGTCGTCCTCGCTCGCGCCCCGTTGGCGAGCTTGCCCGAAGCGCCAGCGACTCGTCAGCTAGACCTTCGGTCACCGCGGGCCGACATCGTTCCTGGTCGCCGGCAGGCGAGCAGCCATGAGATGCTGGCGCGTCCGGTCTTCTCGCCGACGCGGCGTCCTTTCGTTCCTCCCGAGCCGGAGGCCCTTCCGCCAGAAGACCTCCCCACCGTGGTTTATGAGGAGGAACCCGCCGAGCCGAGCCCACAGGCAGATCAGATCGCGCTCAGCGGAGTGTATATCGATGCAGACACCCGCCGGGCCTTCATCGTCTCGCCGTCGGTGCCGGAAGGCGAATGGCTTTCGATCGGTGCAGGTGTGAGCGGTTGGACCCTGACGAAAATCGATCCGGGCTCGGTCACGATCTCAGCTCCGCCGCAAGAGGTCACTTTGCAACTTTATGGGGACAAAGGCGAATTTATTGATCGGAATGATGGAGTCGATTAGAGAATCGGTCCAAGTTGGCTAGCTGATTCCTAGGATCGGGTGAGCAGCTGCTGTCCCGTGCTTCACTCCTGTTCCTCGCCGCACTGATTGCCGGATGCGCATCGGTCTCGGATAGTCACGATTCGTGGCTCGATGGCGCCCGGAATAATGCTGTTCGCACGTTTCCGCCTCGCACTGAAACGACGCGTTTTGCGCCAGGTGGCGCCGCCGACGCGGCTGCCCCAAGACCCGCCGGCTTCTCAAGCCCTGGAAGTGGTGAGTTCACGCGGCAAGCAGCCTCCGTGGAGGAGCTTCCGACCTCCACGGGAGAGCCGGGCGTCACTCTGAACCTCGTGAACGTGCCGATCAACCAGGCGGCCAAGACCGTTCTTGGTGAAGTGCTTGGCCTGAACTTCGTGGTCGACGACCGGGTGCAGGGGGCGATCTCCGTTCAGACCACGAAGCCGATCTCCAAGGAGGCTCTCATCGACCTCTTCGAGACCGTCCTGCGCAGTCGTGGGGCGGCGATCGTGGAAGATGGCGGATTCTATCGCATCCTCCCTTTGGAGGACGCGCGGGTCGGGCTGCCGGACGCGCAGGAGCGCGCGCAGGGCAGGATCGGGCCCGGCCTGGCGGTCCAGATCGTGCCGGTGGCGTATGTCTCGGCGGAGGAGATGCGCGGCATCCTGGAGCCGATCGCGCCGGCCGGCGGCGTGCTCCGGATCGATGGCAGGCGCAATTTGATCGTCATCGCCGGCACAGCCTCCGAGCTCAACTCGATGCGGGAGGCCATCGAGCTGTTCGACGTCGACTGGATGAAGGGGATGTCCTTCGCGCTGCATCCTCTGAAGAGCGCCGAGCCGACGGCGGTGGCCAGTGAGCTCGATACGATCTTCGACACCGCCGAGGGACCGTCGAAGCAGATGGTCCGGTTCGTGCCGAATAAAAGGCTGAACGCGGTGCTCGTCATCTCATCGCGTCCGCGATATCTGGCCGAGGCTGCGTCCTGGATAGCGCGGCTGGACCAGGTGGCTGACGCCCAGGCGGACAAGCTTGTGGTCTACCAGGTCCACAACAGATCGGCGTCCGAACTCGCGCCGATCCTGACCTCCGTGTTCAGTCGCGCGGGACGCGCTTCGCCCCAGCTCGACGGCGACGTCGCACCGGCCCTTGAGCCTGTCGAGATCGAGGCGAGCGGGGACGATGTCATCGCCGAGCCGCCGATCGTCGAAGCGCCGCCGACGATCCCGCCGAATTCGGACAATGCTGCGCCTGGCATCACGGCGGATGAGGCGGACAATTCCCTGTTGATCTATGCCTCCGCTGAGCAGCACGAGCGCATCGAGGACGTGCTCGGCCGCCTGGATCGGCTACCGACGCAGGTGCTTCTCGAAGCCACGATCGCCGAGGTTTCGCTCGGCGATGACCTGCGCTTCGGCTTGAGGTGGTTTCTGGAAAGCGGCAACTTCGCGGGAAACCTGACGGACGCCGAGAGCGGCGGCATCGGCTCGGTGTTCCCGGGGTTCTCGTTCCTGTTCTCCACCGGCAACACCCAGGCGGTCCTGAGCGCGCTGTCGAGCGTCACCGACGTGAAGATCGTCTCGTCGCCGACGCTGATGGTGCTGGACAACAAGAAAGCCACCCTCCAGGTCGGCGATCAGGTTCCGATCGTCACTCAAACGGCCCGCAGCACGACCGATGGCGACGCAGCCATCGTCAACTCCGTCGAGCTTCGCGACACGGGGGTGATCCTGGTCGTCCAGCCGCACGTCAACGAGAGCGGGCGCGTCGTCCTGGACATTCAGCAGGAGGTGAGCACCGTGGTGCAGACGACCACCTCGGGCATCGACTCCCCGACGATCCGCCAGCGGAAGATATCGACCACGATCGTCGTGGGCGACGGGGAGAGCCTGGCGCTCGGGGGACTCATTCAGGACCGCAATGTCCAGCGCCGGGCAAAGGTGCCTGTGATCGGCGACATCCCGGTTGTCGGTAACGCCTTCCGCCGCAAGGAGGACAGCGTGGAGCGGACCGAGCTGATCATCCTGATCAGGCCGCGCATCGTTCATGATGTCGAGGAGGCCCGCACGATCACCGAGGATTTTCGCGATGGGCTCGTTCTCACCGCGCCCGCCGACCGCGATCCGCTTGAGACAATGGAGCGCGACGCCGGACGCGCCCTGAACTGATCATAGCGAAAAGATCAGGAGCCATGATCGCCGGAGGCACGATGGCGCGGAACCCGGGAACAACCTTCGCCGGCTCGGTCGTCCCAAGCGCCGCGAGAAGGTCGGAGCGACGGAGGCGGGGAGGTTGATGGATGGCTGACCTCTTCTTGAAGCGCAGCCGGAATGGGTCGGCATGAGCTCAGCCGGGCTCCCGCGCGAATTGGCGGACGGCGGGTCCGCGGAGCGCTTCATCGCGTTCATGGTCGGTCGCGCCATGCTGGAAGCGGGGGCGGCGGATCGCGCCCGCGGCGCCATGGAGCGATCCGGGCAGCCGGTCGACACCGTGCTTTCGGAGCTGGGCCTGATGGGCGAGGCCGGCCTGGCCGAAGCGCAGGCTGCATTCCTGGACGTGCCTGTCACCAGACGGGAGGACTACCCGGAAGATCCGGTTTTGGTCGAGGGTCTGTCGCCGGAATTTCTCCAGGCAGCAGGATTGCTGCCCTTGGGCATGGACCAGGATGGCCTGACCTTGGCGACGGCGCGCCCTTTGGAATCCGACGCGATCCGGTCGATCGCGTTCTTCCTCGATGTGCCGGTCCGCATGCGGGTGGCGCTCCGCAGCGAGATCGAGGCCGCGCTGAGGAGCCTTTACGGCGACAGCCGATCCGAGGGGGAGCTAGACGCAAATAGCCCCGCCGACGCGGCTGAGGACGACGTCGAGCGCCTCAAGGATTTCGCGCGGGAGGCGCCGATCATCCGGCTTGTCACGCGCCTGGTCTCCGAGGCGGCGGAAGGCGGAGCGTCGGACATCCACCTGGAGCCGACAGCCAGTGAGCTGCGGGTCCGTCGGCGGGTCGACGGGGCGCTGAACACCACCGAGGCGATCGGCCGCGGCTTGATGGCCGGGGTGGTGACGCGGATCAAGATCCTGGCGAACCTCAACATCGCGGAACGGCGGCTCCCGCAGGACGGGCGCATGCGGATCGCCGTCAAGGGCCGCGACCTCGACATCCGCGTCTCGACGACGCCGACGCTCAACGGGGAAAGCGTGGTCCTGCGCATCCTCGACAGGGCAAGCGTCCCGCTGAGCTTCTCGGCGCTCGGCTTTTCGCCCGTCGAGGAAACCGCGATCCGCGATTTGATCCGCAACCCGAACGGCATCGTGCTGGTCACCGGCCCGACGGGAAGCGGCAAGACCACGACGCTCTACGCGGCCCTCCTGGAGCTCAATCGCGAGGACACCAAGATCTTCACGGTGGAAGATCCGATCGAATATCAATTGCCCGGCATCAGCCAGATGCAGGTGAAATCCAATGTAGGCCTGGATTTCGCAGCCTGCCTTCGATCCATTCTCCGGCAGGACCCGGACATCGTCATGGTTGGCGAGATCCGGGACGCGGAGACGGCCCGGATCGCCATCCAGGCCGCGCTCACCGGGCATCTCGTCCTGTCGACCTTGCACACCAACAGCGCGGCTGCCTCGATCACGCGGCTGCTCGATATGGGCATCGATGGGTATCTGGTCGCCTCGACGATACGAGGGATTGTCGCGCAGCGCCTCGTCAGGCGGATCTGTTCAGCCTGCGGCGCTCCGGAGGCCTTGCACCCGTCCGTCGCCGCGCAGCTTGGTCAAGAGGCGGATGGCGCGGGACCGATCTCGGCGCCGCGGGCGGTCGGCTGCCGCGCCTGCAATTTCACCGGATATTCCGGCCGAACGACAATCGCCGAGATCCTGACGATCGACCCCGGGCTCCGCGCGCTGATCCTTGAGCGTGCGCCGGAAGAAAGGATCGAGGAGCAGGCTCGGGCGGCGGGCGCCGCGTCGCTTGGTCGAAGCGGTCTGGCAAAGGCTCTTCGCGGCGAGACGACGATCGAGGAGATCCTTCGCATCACCCGGATCGAGCGCTGATGCCCATCTTCAGCTACCGGGCCTACGACGCCGACGGCCGGCTCGTCTCGGGCAGCGTCACGGCCCGCCACGAAGCGGAAGCCCTGCAAGCCTTGAATCATCGGGGCCTCGTGCCATTCCAGGCCAAGGAGACCGGTGCCGCCGCCGCGCGGCGCGCCACGCAATCGCGTCGGCCGCTTCCGGCAGCCGATGTCGGGTTCCTCCTGCGGGATCTCACGACGCTTCTGGAAGCGGCGCTTCCGGTCGATCAGGCGCTCAGGATCGCCGCCGCGCAGGCAGGGTCGACAAAACGGAAAGCTGTCCTGTCGTCGCTGCACGAGCATGTCGTGCGGGGCAACACCTTGTCGGATGCGATGGCGGCCCAGGAGGGGGTCTTCTCGTCCAGTCAGGTCGCGGTCGCCCGCGCCGGCGAAGTCTCCGGGAGCCTCCCGCGATCGATGCGCAGCCTCTGCGTCACGCTCGACCGCGACCGCGAGCTGAAGGGTCGGATCACGGGCGCATTCGTGTATCCCGGAATCCTGCTGGCCATGGCGCTGTTCGCGCTCGGGCTGATCTTTGGCGTGATGGTCCCGGCGATTACGCCGCTCTTCACCGGCCAGGACCGGCCGATGCCCTTGATCCTGGTCGTCGCGACCGGCGTCATCGAATTTCTCCGGTCTTATGGATTCTATCTGGCGGTCGCATTCGCCGCTGCATGCGCCTCACTGGCCTATCTTCTCCGCACGGAAGAGTTTCGCGGGCGCCTCGATCGCGCCGTGCTCAATCTTCCCGTCGTCGGAGATTTCGTCCGGCAGGCCGAGACAGCCCGCTTCGCCAGGACTTTCGGGATCCTCCTTGGAAGCGGCGCCCCGTTGCTCCAGGCTGTCGCGATCACCGCCGAGGTCATGGGGAACCGCGGCTTTCGGGCCGCGCTCCTTGAATCCCTCGAGGCGCTGAAGCGAGGCGCGCGGCTCACCGCCGCTCTTTCCTCGCTGGATTGCCTGCCGGAGGCGTCCCGCAGCCTCATCGCCGTGGGCGAGGAGACCAATCGCCTTCCGGAGCTGCTTCTGAGCGTCGCGGACGCCAGCGAGAAGGACCTGGACAACCGGATAGAGCGCCTGATGACCGTCCTCACCCCCGTGTTGACGCTTGTCATCGGGTGTCTTGTCGGGGGCATCATCCTCGCGGTGATGAACGCCGTCCTGAGCACCAATGACCTCGCCTTCTGAATTGCGCGACCCCGGACAGCTCGGCCGCTCCGCGGCGGGGTTCAGCCTCATGGAGATGCTTGTCGTCCTGGCCATCACCGGGCTGATGATCGGGATCGCCGCGCCTGCGCTGCGGAATGTCACGGGGAGGCGCGCGCTGGAGCGCAGCGCCACGGAGATCGCCGCCTATCTGCGGGATGCTCGGGCCGAGGCCGTCCTTTCCGGCTCGGACGCGGTGATCAGCCTGGACCTCGAACGGCGGCGGGTTTCCGCGAGCTGGCCGAAGCCGGAGCTGGAGATCTCCGGGGAAATGACGGTGAAGGTGACGAGCGCCCGCGAGGAATTGGTCAGCGCCGGCGTCCCCTCGTTCCGCTTCTTCGCCGACGGCGGCGCAACCGGCGGCGCGATCCTGCTGCGGTCGACCGATCTTGAATCGCGCATCGCCGTGGACTGGCTGACGGGGCGTGTAGAGCGAAAGACCGGAAAGCGTGATTGAATCGCCGGAAGCAACACGGAGAGGCGGCGACGCCGGGTTCACTCTCGTGGAGACCGTGGTCGCCTTCGCCATCCTGTCGCTTGTGATGACCACCGCCGTCCAGATCATCGGGGGCGGCAGCGCGCGCATGCGCATGGGTCAGGACAGGTCCACCGCCCTCGCGCATGCCCAGTCACAGCTCGCCGTCCTCTCGGTCACCGAGAAATTGCCCGTCGGGAGATCGACAGGCGCATTCGAGGACGGCTTCGAATGGCGCCTCAGCGTGTCGCCGCTCCCCGGCTCGGCGCCGTTCGATGCGGCCTTGTCGCCGTTCCTGGCTGAGCTCTCGGTCAACGCGCCGGGCCCAGATTCGCCGAGGGTCGTCCTGAAGACGATCCTGCTCGGACATGCCGCGGCTCCGGCGCGATGAGAGCTTCGCGCTCGGCGACAGGCGAGGACGGCTTCACCATCCTGGAGCTGATCGTCTGCCTTGGCCTTCTGGCGCTGATCAGTTCCTTCGTGCTGGAAGGCGTGGCGCTGCTGAAGCGCGGGGCGGCCGTGATCGGCCGAGCCGAGCTGCAGGACTCCGAGCGGGCGGTCCAGATGCATCTCCGGCGCGCGCTGGAAAGAGCCGTGCCGTTCTTCGCCGTTGACGAGAACCTTGAGGCCACGCTGATCTTCACCGGGGAGCCGGCCAGGCTGCGCGTGGTCACGCGATCCGACGGCAGGCTGGAAGAGGGCGGGTTGATCCTCGCGGAATTCCGGGCGGAGACGATCGGCGCAGCGCGCGCCCTCATCACCGAGCGGCGGCCGATCGCCTGGGCGCCCGGCGGCGCCGATGCGGCGCCCGAGCAGCATAC